>JAZDOF010000595.1:0-15706 GCA_043799015.1 Pseudomonadota bacterium
GGTTTTATTGGCCGCACATGAAGGAGCTGTTGGAGACTCTCATCCGCGAAGGCATAACTCCGTGGGTTCGGCCCGTTGATGGAAATACTGGATTTTCAACAACTCAAATGGGCGGGGCATGGAGTGGGTGAAAACGTGTCCTACCAGTTTGTCGAGATGGAGGTTATGAAACCCGATGAGTACGACCATTTTCTCTTCGATCCATCCGACTTCATGGTGCGACGTTTCTGGCCCCGTGTGAACAAAGCCTTCGCCGCTTTTGAAAAGCTTCCGCCGTTGAATCAGTCAATTTCTTATACTTGGGGTCTGTACAATCCCGCTTTCCTGCTGTCTCCCGAAATGGAAGAAGCACGCACGGCAATGATCGAGGCCGGCCGGGCATCGGCCGAGGTACTGAGATGGTCCGCCGCGTTCGGCAAGAAGATGTTGGAGCTTGGTTTCCCGCCTTCTTCCGGTGGCTTTGCCCAGGTGCCGTTCGATACTTTGGGAGATGTGTTCCGAGGGACGAAGGGGATCATGATGGACTTGTTCAGACGTCCGGACAAGGTTATGGCCGCGTGCGAAAAGCTTTTGCCCATCATGATCGATTCCGCCGTTGCTTCGGTGAGGCGTACCGGCGTTCCGAGGGTGTTCATTCCTCTTCATAAAGGGCTTGACGGTTTCTTGTCTCCGCAACAATTCAACAAGTTCTATTGGCCGCACATGAAGGAGCTGTTGGAGAGCCTTATCCGCGAAGGTATAACCCCCTGGGTCCTGGCCGAAGGAGCCTGCAACACCCGTCTTGAAGCTTTCCGAGACGTGACCCCGGGCAAGGTGATCTATCATTTTGAGTCCACGGATATATTCAAGGCCAAGGAAATGATGCGCGAACGGTGTTGTATTCGCGGTAACGTTCCGGGTAGTATCCTGGCCGTGGGAACGCCGGACGACGTTAGAGCCTATTGTAAGAAGCTCATCGATGTGTGCGCGGTAGATGGCGGATACATCATGGACGCGGCCTGCCCGCTGGCGGAGGCCAGACCGGAGAACGTGCAGGCCATGTATGATTGTGCAAGGCAATACGGGGCGGCATGAAGATGAGCCGCGCCGAATGGCGGTGCGTGGTTGTTCGGCAACCGCAATTTCCGAAAACATAACCGGTCACCGCGATGGATCGCGGAACCCGGAAAATCAAACCACAAAGGCACCAAGACACGAAGAAGAATTTGAAATGATTCACAAAAACCTGTTGATTTGGTGGTCGGGTCCGCCTGTCAGCGAAAACAGGGGCTTGGTCCGCAGAGGCCTGAAAGATATTAGCCCTGGATTTCTTTGAGTCTTTGAGTTTTAGTGGTTCATTCTTCACCCATCGTGGTGAACGATCACATTGTACCTTTCAGGTTTGATCATGTTGATCCGAAACCGGAGAATAGAGTCGAGCCGGACATGCCCCCTCGCATAGACAAAGGCCGCTTCGAACCCGCATACGCTCAGTTGGCCGCAATCCTCAGAACGCAAATCGCCGAAGGTCTGTACCCGCCCGGTGAACGCATTCCCTCGGAGTCGTCCATCAGCAAGGAGTACGGCGTCGCCCCCATGACGGTCCGCCAGGCCATCGGCGTGTTAACCGAGCAAGGTATCTTAGAGCGTATTCAAGGTTCCGGGACTTTCGTCAAGACCTTGAACCTTGCGGAATCGCGGTTCGAGCTGGACAGCCTTCGTGAGATCTTCGAAGACGTGAAGACGACCCAAGTGAAGGTCTTGCAGCTCGCTCTGGCAAGGGCGGACGGCAGAACGGCCGAGAAGCTGAGCTTACCCGTGGGGGCTCGCGTCATTTCCATAAGGCGCCTATTGTTGTCCCATGCAAAGCCGGTAATGTTTCATGAGGGCCGGGTGCGTTACGATCCTATGCGGCCCGTCGTAGAAGCGGAATTGAACATAGGGCCGCTTTCCGAGCTTTTCACCGGCCAAAGCGGCGGCGCGGCCAAAAAGGGAGAGCTGGCGATGATTCCGGCATTGCTTGGCGAGAAAGAGGCGTACAAACTAGGGTACCCTGCCGGCACTCCGGCATTTCGACTCGAGTACACGGTTTTCGATTTTGACGACATCCCCTTCGGTTGGGGATGGTTCCTCGCCCCGCCGGACGTCCTGACGCTGAAAACGCGTCTCGGGCTCTGGGACGCACGCTGAAAGGCCAGGAAATCATGGCGCTTGAAGAAAACGAAGAAACTCTCTCCCCGGAGATGGAACAACTGGCCGCATTAGTGGCGGAGCTGAAGGAACAGGAAGCTCTCTCCGCTATCGAACGGCATTTGAGTGCGGGAGTGTCGCCCGGAGAGGCGCTGGCGGCTTGCCGCAAGGGCATGCGTTTGGTGGGATCAAAGCACGAAGAGGGCATCTATTTCATCGCGGGTCTCATCATGGCGGGTGAAATCATGCGCCAGGCCGTTGATTTTCTCAGGCCGTTAATGGTGAAATCCAGGGCAACGAAAGACCGCGGACGCGTACTGCTGGGCACCATCACCGGTGACATCCACGACATCGGAAAGAATCTCTTCAAGGACCTTCTGGAATGCCACGGGTTCACGGTCCTGGACTTGGGCGTGGATGTGTCGCCGGCCGAGTTTCTTCGGGCTGAGGATGATTTCAATCCGCAGATGGTGGCGGTTTCCGTGCTCCTTACGGACAGTTTCCCCCATCTACGTGACTTGGTGAAGCTGTTCGACGAAAGGTCGACAGAGAGGGCCAAGCGGCCTTTCATCATGATCGGCGGCGGGCAAGTGGACGATGTGGTCTGTCGGATGTCCGGTGCCGATTGCTGGGCCCAAGATGCCTTTGACGGGGTAAAGCTCTGCCGACGACTCGTGAACCCGAGCAAACAGGATAAACGTTGATCGGGGTTCGGCCCCTGCGGAAGGCCGTGGCTAGACCTGGAAGTGCAGGCTCGATAGGAAGTGTGAACGAAACGTGGGATTCGATCCGAGTTCCACCACCCTTACTCGACCCGGGATTTTGCCCATGTCATGCAGCGCCCCTTGGTTGAGTAACGCCAGGGATGCCCCGGAGAGGGCCGCATTACCCAGAAAGCGGACCTGCCCCTCGAAATCCTTGGGAAGCAACCCGACCACCCGAAGACTGTCCGCGTTTAGATGATACCCGAAAGAACCCGCCACGAGTATCTCCGCCACATCTCCGACAGACCGCCCCGCTTCTTTCAACAACGTCAAAATGCCGCTTAGAACCGCGCCTTTTGCAAGCTGCACCTGCCGGACATCCCGCTGCGTCAAAAAAATGTCGTCGGTTAGATGGTAGCGGTCCCCTTTCATCCGCGCCGTTAATCGGCCGTCCGCTTTTGGGTTGAAGGCCCCGCTCCGACTGATAAGCCCCGCCCGGACAAGCGCAGCGGTCAGATCGATCAGACCGCTGCCGCATATTCCCACAGCCGGTCGGCCCTCGATCGTAGTCAAGCGCGGATCCAGGTTTTCGTCCAATGTGAACGAATCCACCGCCCCGGGAACCGCCCGGCAGCCGCAGGAAATGTTCATCCCCTCCAGCGCGGGTCCCAGCGCACAGGAGGCCCCCAGCATGCGATCCGGTGCCTCGATCAGCACTATTTCCCCGTTTGTGCCGATGTCGATGAAAATAGCGATGCCGGCCCCGGCCTCACGGCATGTTGCAGCCAGCCCCGCGATGATGTCGGCCCCGATGTAAGCCGATGCCCCCGGGAGAAGGATGCAACGCCCGTGCGGATTCATGGGCATGCCCGACCGGTCCGCGTCCAGGACGAGGGATGCCAGGAATTCCGGTCGAAATGGCGCCAACGCCAAGGACAGGGGTTGAATGCCCGCAAGGATGTGAAGCATCGCAGTGTTTCCGGCCACAACCATGAGGTACACTTGGTCACGTCCGTGGCGCGGCCCCAGGGCTCGGTCCAGCATGGCCCCAAGCTCCCGGATCGCTGCTGCGGAAAGGACCTGAACCCCTTCCGGAGTCCGACGGCAATAGTTGATGCGGGTAATGACGTCGCCCCCAAAGGCCGTCTGAGGATTCAGAGCCGAACCCCTCCCCACCGGCTCGCCCGTTTCCAGATTGAACACGTTCAGTGCAAGGCTCGTTGTGCCCAAGTCCACGGCGACCCCGAGCAGGGGCTCCCCGTCGGCGCGGATGTCCAGCATCTCGTCGCCGAATATCACGGCCGAGGCTGCGTTGGTACCGCGTTCCCAGACCGATATTTTGTTCAGAACCCTAGGGTCGGAAACCCGAAACGGGAGTCCCTCCGCGTAAGGTAGGGGGCTTCGAAGCTCGACTTGGGGCAGTGCAACACGCTTGGCGACACAATCCACGGACATTCCTCTCGCCGGAATACCGAACACGGATGTGAGCCGGGTCCAGTCGTCGCTCACAGTCACTCGGACGCGTCCCAGCACCTTTGACATGCACGCCAAGCGGACATCCGGCGGCAGGCCTTCCAGATGCATCCGTTCCTTTTCATCCGGTGGCGAAAGTTCGCCCAGAACGGTCACTCGGCATCGGCCGCAGATTCCTCGACCGTCGCAGGCGGAGTCCACCGACACGCCGGCGCGCCGCATACAAGACATCAATGTCTCGCCGGGCCGGGCTTCCACTACTGTGTCGCCGCCTGCAAAGAGGACTTCGGTTGAAACAGCCGTCACTTTTACAGCACGCTCTGAATCTGGGGCGAACGGGGTGAAAAATCAGGTCCCCAGCGGAACAAATCGACCCGTGTATGCCTCGTAACAACGACGAAATCTTCTTCATCCCACGGACCGACGAGGAGTCTTTTTAGGTACAGATCCGAGCCCGGCAACACGCTGGTCTTCAAATGCAGTGTGGCTGCGATCTCGTTCACCACCGGCAGCATGGCTTCCAGTTCGTACGCCCCGGTATCGATGAGTCCCAAATATTCGTAATGGGCAAGCATACGCTTGTAGATTCGTTCGGTATTCTGCGGTCCGAAACGGGATAGAACGGCCCGGTATTCCGTCCAAATGTTGGATTCTCCCTCAAGCCAACCTTTTGTGAGAAAGTACGTTTTTCCCGAGCCGACGCCACGGTCCCTATTCTCCCGAGAGCCCAGAAGGAGGCTGATGCAGTCGTCCACTCTCGGGATGATCAGCTCGAAATTCCCCGACGTCAGCCCATCCGCCGCGTGGCCGCAGTAGCCGAAGCCCAAAAGAACCCTGTCGGCGTTGTCGATGCAATCCAGTTCTTCCTGCAATCGGCGCCTCAGAGATTCCGGCTTCAAGTGCAGGCCCGATTCCACCCACTTGAATGGAAAACGACAGCCCGTTTCCCTCACTGCCTTCTCAAGCTCGCCTCGGATGGTGTTGCAAGCTAGAACCACGGTGTGCATCGGTTATCGTTCCTCCGCATATTACTTGTGCCGATATCATACGACCGTCGTTTGTGCCTGCGCAAGCGATCACTCGTCGGACCGGATCTTTTTCATCCCACCTCGCAATATCCCATTGACACGGCTGTAATTAACATGTTAACCAATTATTAGAAAACCATCGACGGACTTACAGGCTCTTGATGAAATTGGAACCGGCGATCCTTGAAAGGCGCCGGCAACGCGGTCGAATTGGGCAATTCGCGGGCTCATGGTGTTATGGGTTGCGGGGAGTGCCTGAATCGGTAAAGGGGAATTTGCGTGGTTTAGTCGTTTAGTCGCAAAGTCATATAGAAGACTAGTTGACGTTCGGCCCATGGCTCATCCTGTCCGGTCCGTCCCCTGGGTGCTGGAAATCCCATACTCAGGCGGCGGCGCAAGCGGATCGAAGAAAGGCGCGCCGAGCAAGTGCTCGGGCCGGCAAGGACTGCGGGCTTTCGGTTTTTGCATCTACATTGGATTGGGAGGGACGGATGAAAAGACTACTGATGGTCGTGTTGTCGGTGCTGTTGATCGGAGCCTTCGCTGTTCCGGCCTTTGCATGGGAGTTTTCCATGAAGGGCGAGCAGGAATGGCGGTACCGTTATTTCACTAGAAACGGCCCGGAAGACTTGTTCGGCAAGGGAAGCGACATCGGCTTGGCGGGACAGAACATTTACGGACATGTGACAGGGGCCCTTGCAGCGCCTCAGGCAGTCACGGCCCCTTCGGCCTCGCCCGCACTATTGCGCATTGTGAGGGGCGGCTTCTCCTTCGCCGGTCCGGACGCGTACTACAACGACTCACGACTCACCCTAAGGCCTGAAATACGGGTTAACTCCGCCATACGCTCGTTCGGCGTGTATAATATCGGCGGTTACCGCAACAAGTACAGGCAGTGGAACGACGTGGCCGTCGCGGGAGCCGCGGCGCAGGCCGGCGTGGGAACTCCGCCGTTCGAGCGCTACTATGTCCATCAGACGTCTCCCAACGCATACGACACAGCGGCCATAGGAAGCTGGGAGCAGTTCCGTTTCACGGTGCAGTCGCCGTGGTGCATCTGGTCGCTGGGAATTAAGGATTTCCCCTTCGGTGTCGGAGCCACCCTGTCCCATAACGTTAGGGCCGAATCCTTCTTCACTGTTGTTCCCTACGGGCCGCTCAGGATCATGAGCGCGATCTGGTCGGCGCAGAACGCACTCAACGCCGGATGGGGAGTGAATCCCGACCCCGACCTGAAGCCCTGGTTCTATCAGGCCCTGGCCTTGCAGTATGTGAGCGGTCCCGTGGATGTCGGCGGCCAGTTCCTGCTCCAAAAGCTTCATGTCAAGAAACAGTACCAAGGCCTTCAGGCCACGGTCGGAGCGCCGGGGCCCGCTGCCCCTGCCGGCGCCCAAGGGTATGACAGAGATCTCCTGGTTTGGATATTCTACGGCAAATACAACAACGGCAGGTTCTTCGCCAACGCGGAATATGCCTGGTTCAACATGGACAAACGCTGGATCGGCGCCGCACCTTCATTCATCGAGGCCAATCACTGGTTTGCAGAAGGCGGGGTCTACGCCGGGCCCGCCAAGTTGACTCTTATGGCCGCGTCTGCGTCCGGGTCCGTCCTCAACAACGGCAACGCGAGCAAATCGTATCAACCATGGGTCATCAACTACCAGGCCATGCAGCCCTATGAATGGCTGATGTTCTCGACCTACGGAGGGGGTAATCAACAGTTCGGCGGCATCCTCGCAACCGACGACGGCACCGGGCAAATGGGCGACGCGTTCGCATACGCGGGAAGGCTCGATTACGCCGTGGCTTCCAACTTAAACGTATGGGGCAGCTACATCTGGGCGCACCGGCTTGAAAGCGCAGGCTTCGCGTTCGGTGGAGTGCGCAGCGACGGCACGGGCATCACCGGCGCCACAGCGGTTACGGGAGTGAGGGACTTTGCGGCCAACGCGGGACGCGCGGCCGTCTATCCGGGAACGTATCCGTACGGGTTCGTCTCCGACGGCTTTATCGGATGGGAAGTCAACGCGGGAGTGGATTGGAAGCTTCTTGAAAACCTCAATATGACTATGCGGTGGGCTTACTGGCAGCCCGGAGAATTTTTCAGGGAAGCGTATCAAGCTTTTGTCGGCGGTGTGGATAACTCGGTCCTTTCGCAACGTTCTTCGATTCAAGCCTTTCAGGGATCTCTCATCGTAGCCTTCTAGCTTTGCTCCTAATGTGACGTTCGCCCGGAGAATATCCTGCGGAGGATGGACTCCGGGCCATTTCTTCATCCTTGTTTCCAGTGTAGAATGATAGCGTGACAGATGGATACGAGGGCGTGGAAATTTTGCGGCCCTAATAGTTAACACGTTAATGATTAACGTCTAAACCAAATTTTCGGCTGCCGGGCACGGAAGCGTACAAGGAGAAAACGTGATGAAGAAGCTGATACTCAAGGAATTAAGTCGATACCGAATCGACACCTATGCGGACGTGATCTATAGAAACGCCCTGCTTCATGGAGACAAGGAGGCGTTTATATGCGGATCGGAAAGAGTAACCTTTTCAGGGTACAACGAGCGGGTCAACGGACTCATCCACGGCCTCCGCTCTTTGGGCCTGTCGAAAGGTGACGGGATAGGCCTGCTCTCGTGGAATCGGCTCGAATGCACGGAGGTTACCGGGGCCGCCATGAAAGGCGGGTTCATCGTTTCTCCGTTCAACCCAAGGATGAAGACGAGAGAACTGGATCACGTAATCAACTATTCCGAAGTCAAGGCCCTCTTTGTGGGACCGGAGCTGCTGGAGGCGGCGGAGGAATTGAGGCCGCACCTTCCCAATGTTCGGCATTACATATCATTGGAAGACCGGACGGCCGGTATGATTTCCTATCGCGATCTTATGGGGTCGTTTGGTTCGGATGAGCCCGATGTGGACGTTAGGGAAGACGACAAGTTCATCATTTTCTTTACAAGCGGGACGACCGGAGTTCCAAAAGGAGCGGTTTACACCCACGCCCGCAAGTTGCGTGAAGCCGCGACCAAAGCTTTGCAGGTCGGGATGCAGCCCAGACACAGGCACGTGATGATCCTGCCTTTATTCCATATAGGCGGCTGGTCGTATTTCTGGGCTTTCTTCTGTGTGGCGGCGAGCAACGTAATTCTGCCCAACAAGTCCTTCGATCCCCATGCCGCCTTTCGAGCAATCCGCGAAGAAAAGGCTACGGATATCCACATAGTACCGACGCAGCTTGTGAGCCTGCTCGCCACCCCGGGCATAGATCGGCAGGACCTGTCCTCACTCGAAAGGATGTGGTATGCGGCCTCTCCCATGCCCACGGAGTTGCTTCGTAAAGGGATTGCGGCCTTCGGCGAGGTATTCGCCCAGGGATACGGACAGTCCGAGTCCGGTCCGGACATCTCCATTCTCTCATTGGAGTCCCACCGGGTTCTTGATAAGTCCCCAGAAGAGCAGAAGGTTCTGGCATCATGCGGTCAACCTTGTCCGGGGGTTCACGTGCGCATCGTGGACGATCAGGACAACGATGTTGAAGTGGGGGAAGTTGGGGAAATCGTGGTCCAAAGCAAGTCGGTTATGGTTGAATACTGGAAGATGCCTGATGAAACGAACGACGCCATCATTGACGGCCGGCTCCATACCGGCGATATGGCGTATTACGACGAGAAAGGGTTTATCTACATCGTAGACAGAAAAAAGGACATGATCATCACCGGCGGGGAGAACGTCTACCCACGGGAAGTGGAGGAAGTCCTTTACCGCCATCCGGCCGTCCTCGAGGCCACGGTCATAGGTGTGCCCGACGATCATTGGGTGGAGCGGGTACATGCCGTTATCGTATTGAAAACCGGGCACGAGGCAACCGCAGATGAAATCATCGCGTTCTGCCGGCAACAACTTGCCGGGTACAAGGCACCCAAGTCGCTGGAATTCGTAGAGTCATTGCCCAAGAACCCTTCAGGGAAAATCCTTAAGAGAGAGCTTGCCGGAAAGTGTGAGCGATCGACACGGAACTAGCCGGGAGGTCGGCTGTTTTGATTAAATAACATTTTGAATCGGTTACAGTCATTGCCGTAAGTCTTTTCCCAAACAGGTCGATTGCGTAAACGACCGAATCCCTCCAACCGCCATGAGCGCCGGAATAGGCTGGGTTTTGACAAAAATCTCATGATAAACGCTCTGGTTGATCCCGTGTCTCGAGGGGTTGAAGCCCAATGCCGGCAACTCAAGAAGCCGGTCTTGAACCGCCGTCGAGGGGGGGGCGGCTTCCCATAGGCGTTAAACTGGGATTAGTCATCCTGCTGACCGGTCGTTCACCCGGCTTGAAGCACGCGAAAAAATATAAGCCCAGCAACTTTTTTTTGCCTCTCACCCCCTGTACAACTCTATTCCCTATTATAGCCGATGCCGACAGTTTTGCCCTTTTCACGCGTCCTCACCCTCTGTCCCTATCCAAGTTCGGAGAGGGACAGAGGGAACGGACTTTGGGCAACCGGTATAGGAAACGGCAATACTCGCGAGAAAACCTTCTTCAGGGCCCCCCGGGCGGTCGTTAGTCCCCTCGGAACCGCTGCGCCACACTTAGTAATAATCAATCGACCAGGAGGAAACATGCGACCCCGTAACATCGGCCAAAGATCTCCCTTGAGCAGTTTTGACGCCTTTGTCAGGTATCAAATCAGCCTGTATCTGTCGCGATTCATCGACCGTTATCCCTCGGCGCTGTCACCGGAGGTTTTCGAGGCGGTTCTTTGGCTGGTGGGGCCCGATGAGGTGGAAGCTTGCCTCAAGCGTGTGGCGGCACGATTCCGGGACCCTCTCAAACGCAGGCTTGCGGCCCAAATAAGGTGCCTGCCCAATGAAACGAGCCGGTATGAACGCGAAGTATCGGAAATCATTTCCGAGATCCCGAGAAGGGACCGACCGGTGGCGGCCGAGATCATCTCGCCGGCGTTGGACCGTTTCGGCGGCAGGGTAAGGCCGGCGGCAGCCTGCGATTTGTCCATGCGACTGAACCAGCTCGGTCAGGTGTTCAGCCTGACTCCGCTTGAAACGGAAATAGTGTTGTTCCTGTTCATCGTGGCTGAATGTCCGCAGGCCGAATCATTGTTTCAGCATCATCTCGAGGCCGCACGATACCACAACCGTGGTCTGTTGGCATCGATCCTGGACGCACCCGACCGAGAGCTCCAGCAGGCCCTCAGCGGCAAACTCACTCGCATTGGGATCGTTGAGGGCTATCCACGGCATTACCTTACGCTGGAAGACGGTTTCGTCAAGGTCTTGCAGGAGCCTTGGGGAGCGGACCTGGATACTTTGTTCTTCAAACGCATCACGCCTGATGCCGTGCCTTTGAATTACCACGTAACCGAGCCCGCCGTAACGCGGCATGCACTGGATTTATTGCGTAACAAGCCCGATTCCGCCACTCACATCCTTCTCTACGGCCCTCCGGGGACGGGTAAGACCAGCTTTGCACAGGGCCTGGGAACGGAGCTCGGTCTGGAAATATACGAGGTGAACCACGGTCATGGCCGGTTCTCAACCTCGGTTACCGCCTCCGTGGCAGGGACCGTACACATGGCCCGCAATGCGCCCAACGCCCTGGTCATCGTCGATGACGCGGAGGCCGCACTTAACACGCCGGACCCGTTCTCCCATCACGATGCCTCTTCCCACCGTCGGTGGCTGCATGAAATCCTGGAGACTTCCTCGGTGCGAATGATCTGGATAGTCAACTCCACCGAGGCCATAGAGCATTCCACCATTCGAAGGTTTGCCTTTTCGGTTGAATTCAAGCCCTTCACCAGAGATCAGCGCATCAGAGCGTGGCATTCGACCCTGGACCGCAAGGGCCTCCTGTCGTTGATCTCGGAGGAGGCAATCTCAACGCTGGCCACTCGGCACGAAGTGAGCCCCGGTGTCATGGAAATGGCCGCGCGTAAGGCCTCGGAAGTCGCTTCCAACTCCCCCGAGGAACTTGAAAGCGGCATCCATCTTGGTATCGACGCTTACAAGACCCTTGTCGGCCGAAAGTCCAGCGACAAACCCACGTGGTCGGCCGGCGAGGACTGCCTCCTTCCGGGCCTCAACGTTAAGCCCGACAACGTCCCGGACCTGCTTAAGGAACTCGAGGCGTTCGACCGCTTCCAGCGCACACCGGGCAACAGCATGAGAATCGGCATGTCTCTGCTCTTCCACGGCTATCCCGGAACGGGAAAGTCTTACCTTGCCCGTTACATAGCTCATCACTTGGACCGACCGGCACTCATCAAACGCGGCAGTGACATCTTTTCGATGTGGGTGGGCAAAACGGAAACCAATATAAGGGCTGCGTATGAAGAAGCCGCGCGGGAAGGAGCCGTGCTCATTTTCGACGAGGCGGACTCGCTCATCTTCAACAGGGAAAACGCGGTCCGCTCATTCGAGGTCAGCTTTACCAACGAGATGCTCACCTGGATGGAAAGCTTCGAAGGGATCCAAATCTTCACCACCAACAGGGTCAAGGACTTAGATGCCGCGGGGCTGCGCCGCTTTAATCACAAGCTTGATTTCGGGTTCCTGAAGCCGGACGGAGTTGTTCTCTTCTACCATAGGTACCTTGGGGGCCTGGCCGCGGACAAGATGGACGACATTGGGCTCGAACGCATCAAGCGACTGTCCAACCTCACTCCCGGCGACTTCAAAGCCGTCCGCGACCGCTTCTTCTTCAAGGAGCGCGACCGCATCACCCATTCAGTGCTGGTTGATGCCCTAATCGCGGAATCCAAAATGAAGGCCGGACACGCCGGAGAGAAGGTGCTGGGATTTGTGGCATAGGGAGGTGGTTGCATCACACGGTAGCTTCCAGGAGGGCTGCTTTTGAGAAGACCAAAGGGTGCGTGAGACCCGGTTGGTCCATCGAAGAAATCGATGCGGACATTAGCGAGATGCGCGCCGGTTGGCAGCGGGACTGGGACCAATGAATCGAGGATGCCTATTCGATACCGACATTCTCATTTATCACGTGAACGGCCGCTTGAATCCTCCGGCATCCGGTTGATCAACCCTTTTGAAGACAAGTGAAGTCAATGGGGACTGATACGAAATGAAATACCGTGTGCTGATCGAACAGGATGAAGACGGGGTTTTCGTGGCTGAAGCGCCGTCACTCCCAGGCTGCATATCGCAGGGCCGAACTCGAGATGAGGCCATTGCCGACATCAGGGAAGCGATCACTGCCTATCTGGAGAGTCTTGCCGCTCACGATGAGCACGGCTACATACATGCAAACCATGTATCATAGAACACATCAAATGTCGTGAGCGTATGGACACTTACATGCCAACATCTTTCAACTTTTTCGAACCGATTCCTCCATCAATTCCGAAGAATAGCCCCATCTGAGTCGGCGAAGATCTTTTCGCCATTTGTTGCAATGTGGTAAAGGGCCGTCAGAGTGTGCGTCTTCCCGCCGCCGAACTGGGTGATGAGGGTCATGACCGGCGCGGTGTTGGTCGTTTCCCCGGAAAGGCGTCTAATGACCATCCCTGCGTGCTCACGAAGGGCACGGGTGAAGCATGTACGGCTGAAGAACGCACGGGATCGCTGTAGTCCTCCGGCGCCGAGCCCGCGATGACCTGCTCCAAATGAATGGCGAATTCATTCGGGTTGAATGAGCGGCCCGGCCTCACTTCCTTTCGGGGCGTAGTGACCTTGTACCATGGTTCCATGATGATTTCTCCTAAGCCCTTCGAAACGCGCTGCGCAAATCATCAATGAACGAGCCGAACGATCGTTCACCCTTGCCGGCTTTGTACAAGTCCATTGCTAAGACCAACTCTTCAGCAAATTCTACGCCACCAAGCGTAGGTGGATGGCCTGCCTGCCTGACCGTGTTTGCCAAAGCAGCTTTGTAGTAATCTCTCCGACACTTCTTCTGCTTGATTCTTGGAGCGTTACCTACAACAATATGAAATGATTCTGGATCTGCCATGTACCAACGCTCAATATGTGGATCAGGACAGGCCACGATCACCGTCTCGCTTCGGGATGACGAGACGGTATCCATGATCTCTTTTCTCTTCAATGCGAATTCTGAGCAGTTGGCATCTATTGCCACCACAATCAAGTCCGGAACCGACAAGAGACCTTTGTCGAGCAAGGCTTGATAACTCTTGAACTCGCTTACCGCCTTGCCATGTCCACCGGTCGCCGATCGTATCTGAACGTCGAAGGTCGTTCCTTCCTCCCCGGCCACCCTGAGGACCAAGGCTCGGATAAAATATTCATGTGCCCGGTCTTCAGCAAAAATGTCAAGGCGGCGGCTATTCATCGAGCATTCCCCGGAGCGCGAGCCCCTCAAAGACTGCTTCTTCTCCCCGATCGGCCAGGGCTTTAGCGATTTCGACATCTTCAAACAGCGGACCCGTCACATGAAATGGTTCTACCTGCGTTCCGGTATCCCGCCTCCTGATCTGAAACAGCCCGACCTTGTCCGGATTTGATCTTGCTTTCTTAATCATGGTCGCGCAGAAGAGAGGCGAGTGCGTGGTCACGATCAACTGGCAGTCACGCTCCAGAGCCAACGACGTTAGGAACTCGGCGATCAACTGGAGACGTCGCGGCTGTACCCCGTTTTCCGGCTCCTCGAATGCCATCACCGGGGCCGGTTGAGGATTAACGGCGATAGCGCAAAGCGCTAGAATACGTAAAGTACCTTCGGAGATGATCC
Source organism: Pseudomonadota bacterium (assembly GCA_043799015.1). Taxonomy (GTDB): domain Bacteria; phylum Desulfobacterota; class Desulfomonilia; order Desulfomonilales; family Desulfomonilaceae; genus JAZDOF01. Next base: position 14,091 of record JAZDOF010000595.1, read on the forward strand.
GGGAGGAATAGGCGATCCCGTCCTGCCGGATGATGATATCCAGAGTACCACGTCTCTTGTCCAAATCCACATCCAGTTGCTCGATGCTCGGTATCAGGGTCCTAAGCAGCCTACCAACCGCCTCGAAGTGCCGCTTGTCCTCCTTTTGCAGGCGATAGAGGTAAGGAGCGATATCTTCTCCCAGCAGACCAATGTCGTAAACCTCCGAGGGGGGAGCGGACCGCCGCATGGCAATACGCGGGTCCAGGTAATACATCCGCCAACCCAGGAGTTCATTCCGGCATTTTTCGATCCCCCTGTATTCCGGCCCGCTTAGTCTGAGGTCCGACAGCAGGGAATGATTCAATTCTATAGGCTCGGTGCGAGGATGAGCCGGCTTGCTCTTCCGCCTTATTCGCAGTTCGCCGTCAACCCGTTCAATCAAGGGGCTGCCTTTGACCGACCCCTTCGATGTCAGCGCGGCCAGGTATTCATCTCGCACATGCACAGCCCCGGTCGCGGGAACGATGCCGACGGATACACGGTATTCGTATCGGTCCTTGCCCACCGTCAATGAAGCTCCCAACATGAATTCGGCGGAATCCATACTAAGGAGTTCAGGAAGGCCTCCCGAAGGAAAGGCGAAAGTTTCGATCGGATGTCCGCGAATGGGATCTTGAAGAGCGTCGGCTAGTGTTCGGCTGGTACCAATTCGCGAAAGGGCCTGAACGGCATCCAAGAAGTTCGACTTACCGGCCGTGTTAGGGCCGAACAGGACTACCAGCCGGGGAAGCTCCAGATTGTTGACATCCCCGAACGACTTAAACCCCTCAATGGATATATTGCTTATCATAGTTGTACGCCTCAAAGGCTTTCGGGCATTAACCCGGATCCGTGACCTGGAAAAACCTCGTTGACCTTGAGGTTTCAAGGAGATAGAAAGAGTATTGCAAAATAGTTCTATCACCAACGAGGCAAAAGAACTATGGCACAAGGTCTTCTTCCTTTCCAGTACGAAGTCGAGAATAGGGGCGGGGGTATGACGGCCTTGTCCGATCTTCCCGCGTGCCTGGAATTGGCTCCCGCACGCGGTCCGGACCGCTTGGTATCCGAACGTGTGGAAGTGCATGGACCGGGTCAGGGATGCACTGATGAACGGATCGTGACCTCTGATGGTCCGGCGAAATATACGCCCCAGGGACGAGGTCTACACCAGTGACCTCCTTCGGCGGTCCTATCACGGAGGTTCGAGAAATCGCGAGCCCCAAGGTAACCATTCACTCTTGTGGGGCAGGCTTGCCGGCCTGCCGACACAGTCTCTAAGAAAATCCGCAGGCTAGAAAGCCTACGCCACGTTGAGATCGGGGTTTCCCCCTCGTAAGTGAATGGTCACAGCCCCAAGTTATTTTTCTGGCCAAAACGTGTACTAGGTAGTATACAGAGTACACAGGCTCTTGTTTTGGCGGTCATGTTTGAACGCGACGAGAAGAACCGCGAAAGAGTCATCGGCGGTCCTCCGTGAGCCATGTTGCAGCCCGCATTGGGGTGCGGCTCTCATATCTCGGCAAGGGCGAGAGCGGTGAGTCTGCGCCTGAGTTGTGGTTCGCATCGCGGGCGATGCCGTGACCGGCCCTGTG
>JAZDOF010000054.1:0-10930 GCA_043799015.1 Pseudomonadota bacterium
AAAGCCTACACAAATTACTTCCCTCACGTACAGCCGGGTTCAGAGCGGATATGTTACGAACAATACAATAATCCTCCTAGATCAAGTATTTGCTCGCACTGTCCGTGTGTATTAACCTTTCAAGACGGCAAAATGCATGAGACAATCACAGAGACTTCGACAGGTTCAGAAGTCAGGTACTACCACCTCGTATCATCTCCAATCAAGAATACCGACGGTCAGGTTCAATATGTTATTGAGCTAACTGAGGATATTACTGAACGCAAACAAGCGGAGGAGACGACCCGCAAGAGTGAGAAAAGGCTGGGACTTGCATTGCACGGGGCGGATTTGGGCTTGTGGGACTGGAGCATTGAGACCAATAAACATACGTTCAATGAACGTTGGGCCGAAATGCTCGGATACTCGCTCGACGAGATGGAATCAGAATCATCTTCGTGGGAGAAACTAGTCCATCCGGACGACCTTCAGACTGCTCACCGGAGGATGAGCAGGCACCTGGCCGGTGACGAGCCTTCATATGAGATGGAACAACGGATGCGAACCAAGTCGGGAGAATGGAAATGGGTTCTCTCGCGGGCCAAAGTCACTGAACAAGACGAAGATGGTAGACCATCAAGGATTACGGGGACACACTTGGATATCACCGACCGCAAGATTTCCGAGAATCTTATTCACATACGTTTAGCCTTACTGGAATTCGCTGCATTGCATTCTCTTGAGGAATTGCTTCAGAAAACATTGGATGAGGTCGGCTCATTGACCAACAGCCCCATTGGATTCTACCACTGTATCGGTGAGGACGAAAGAACCATTTCTCTACAGACGTGGTCAACCCGGACGGTCCAGGAATTCTGCCGAGCTGAAGGGAAAGGACTGCACTACCAGGTCGATCAGGGAGGAATGTGGGGGGACGCAGTACGGGAAAGACGCCCAGTGATCCACAATGATTTATCGAAACTGCCCCACCGCAAAGGAATTCCGGAAGGACACCCCGCTGTCATCCGGGAACTTGTTGTGCCTATTATGAGATCGGACCGGATCGTAGCCATTCTCGGTATTGGGAACAAGCCCACGGATTACACTGAAAAGGATGTGAAGAGTGTCTCCTACCTTGCAGACGTAGCCTGGGAAATTGCCCAACTCAAGCGGGCGGAAACGGATCTGGACGAACGTGATAAACAGTACCACACCCTGTTTGAAGAATCGATAGACGGGTTGTACTCTGTTGCAAGGGATGGAACCATAACGGATGCCAACTTAGCGTTTTGTGAACTCTTCGGATATTCGAAAGAGGAGATGATCGGCAAAGAAGTTGTTGAATTGTACCTTGATCCGGCTGACCGTCCAAGGTTCCAGAAGGAGTTGGAGGAAAATGGTTTGGTGAAAGACTATGCAGTCAAGTTGCGAAAGAGAGACGGAACAGAGCTTGACTGCTTGGTTACCTCATCACTGCATTTTGAGAGAGACGGCCGCATAACCGGATACCGGGGTATCCTACGAGACCTTACTGAACGCAAGAAACTTCAGATGCAACTCATCCAGGCTCAAAAAATGGAAGCTGTCGGCACCCTAGCAGGTGGCATCGCCCACGATTTCAATAACATCATCTTTGCGATATCCGGTTACACGGAGCTGGCTCTGGAAGACCTGCCGGCGACGAGTCCTACACGCTCCGACCTGGATCGAGTTCTGAATGCCGCAAAACGCGCCGGAGATATGGTGAAACAGATTCTCACCTTCAGTCGCCAGAGCCAACCCGAGAGGAAGCCGCTGGACATCGGTTCGATTGTCAAAGAAGGTCTCAAGTTCCTCCGTGCATCAATTCCCACCACCATTGAAATCCGCCGGAACATCGAGCCTAATCTGGAAAAGATCTTTGGTGATCCAACCCAAATCCATCAGGTGTTGATGAATTTCTGCACCAATGCGGCTCATGCCATGAGGAAAACCAAGGGCATATTGACGGTTGACCTCTCCGGTTTGGAGCTTGACCCGGATTTTGCCGCTCAACACCCGCCGATAGTCCCCGGCAAGTTTCTCAGGCTGAATGTCTCCGATACAGGGCACGGCATCCCTCGGGCACTCATTGACCGGGTATTCGAGCCGTACTTCACTACCAAGAAAGCGGGTGAAGGAACAGGCCTTGGGCTGTCGGTGGTTCACGGGATAGTCAAGAGTCATGGAGGGACCATAACGGTCTACAGCGAACCGGGGAAGGGAACATCCTTCAGCGTTTATCTTCCGGTCATTGAAGCGGAGATGGTGGACGGAGAGGATGCTTTCCGCGACTACGTTCCTACTGGAAACGAGCGAATCCTTTGCGTTGATGACGAAGAGCCTATCATGGAACTGGTCAAAAGGATGCTGGAACCGATCGGTTACGACGTTGTGGGCAAGACAAGCGCTGTCGAAGCTGTCGAACTGTTCCGGTCCGACCCATACCAATTCGATCTGGTCATCACCGACTTCACCATGCCTAAGATGACAGGCACCGAGTTGGCTCGGGAGCTCACGGCAATTCGGCCTGATATGCCTGTGATTCTCTGCACGGGATTCAGCGAGACGGTCACGGAAGAAGAGGCCAAGGCATTCGGTATCCAGTCTGTGATCATGAAACCTATCTTGAAAGGGGACATTTCAAGGACGGTTCGACGCATATTGGATCAGAGAGTTCAGAAGGAGGTGTGAATCATGATCCGAATTATGGTCACAGACGAGGATGACGAGATCAGGAATATGGTCAAGGAGCTGTTGGTGAGGGTGGGGGGTATCAGGTGATCGAGGCATCCAACGGGGAGATCGGAATGAAATTGTACCGTAACCAGCCGGCGGACCTTATTATCACCGACATCTTCATGCCCGAGAAAGAGGGCCGGCCGGCGAAAGCCCGCGCATGGTTCTACAGTCTCACGCGTTGGAAATTGCGGAAATCCTCAACGGTTGCTTGAGCCACAACAGTCATTTGTAGGGGCGGACACGCAGGTCCGCCCCTACAGCGGCCGGTATTATACCAATTGGAAAGCGCATCGGTATCAACCCCCCATGGGGATTCGGCCTATGCTACGAGTCTTCAAGGTCCGAGAGATGACTCTTTCCGTCCATCCCCAACAGCTCAAAGAGGGACCGAGAGCCTTCGAGCCCCTTAAGGCAGACCTCTCGACCGGCGCCGATGCGGGCTCTTTCCCCCAACAATTCCTGCGTAGAGAGGGAGAGCAGAATCTCTCCGCCTTTCGCCGCCGATACGATACGATCCGTCTCGTTGACCGCGGATCCGACAATTCCGTATTTTGCCCTTGTTTCCGATCCGATGTTTCCCACAACAACCTCACCAGTGTGAATACCGATGCCCATACGAAGCGGCGGCAATCCCATCTCCTCGTTCTCGTGCATACAGCGGCCGGCTTCCCGTTGCATATCCACCGCACACTTGGCCGCATCCCAGGCTCTGGGCGCCGGATCTCCGGAAATCCCGTCGAAAAAGACGAGCATGGAATCCCCGTAGAAGTCCACGATGATCCCGTTATACCGGGTGACCACGGAGATCAGAAGTGAGAAGTGCCGGTTGAGCAGGGAGATGACCTCGGGCGGATCGAGCTTTTCCGATAGGGTGGTGAAATCGCGCAGGTCGGACATCAGGATCGTCACCACTCGGTTTTCTCCTCCCAGAGCTAGGGCGCCGGGTCTTGTCATGAGTTCCCGGGCAACGCCCTTGTCAATGTAACGTCCGAACGTTTGTTCAATGAGGTCTCGTTCCCTCAAACCGGCCACCATGAGGTTGAAGCGTCGCTTAAGCTCACCCAGTTCGTCCGATCGGTCTTCCGTCACCATACATGAGTAGTCGCCCTGTTCCACGTGCCGTGCGGCTTCCGATATCTCGGCGATGGCCCTGCCCACCGGTGCGGTGTTGGCACGTATGAGTAGTCCGGCCACGACAAGGCACGCCAGACCCGCCAACAGGAAATGCTTCCACAGTCGATGCAGCGGTTCCAGGATCTCACGGCCCGGGGACGAGAGGATCAGGAACCAATCCGTCTGGGGGATCCTACAAAATCCGAGGACCGTCTGCGACGAGTCACCATTACCCTGGACGACCCCCAAATTCCTTCCGACCTGCATCAGCTTCAGCATTTCGTTTTCCAGCTCATCTCCCCCAGCTCCCAGCTTTTGCTTGTTCGCCATGGCGCGATCCGTGTGGGCGAGGTATGTCCCGTCTTTGGCGACCAGGCAGACAGTGCTCCCCTTTTCCCACTGCGCGATCTCGATAATCTTGTGCAGAATCGAATCGAAGCCGACTCTCACTGTTATCCGTTTCCATTCGGGGGAATCAGCCGCGCCAAAATCCCATGTGATCACAAGGTGCTTGACCTTCTCCTCCGGATGAATCCACATGGGTCGCACCACAGGGTGCCGTGCTCCATGCTCGGGTCTATCCATCCCCTGGTGCCCGTGAGGATCGTGGCCGTGCCGACGGAGTGAGGGCTGAGGCTCCTGTGACTCAGGCGGCGGGACTTGGTTTCCGGACTGTTCCTGGGGGCCGGTCGGGACCGGATCGTGAGGGATCGGGTCTAAGTCCACACTAACGACGCCTTTCTGTTTTAGGAGCTGCAGAATGAGAAACGCTTGGGTGAGCTTACCCTGGGGAACGGGGTCCGCGGCCGCAATGAGCTCAATAAGCTCCCGCTTCACGTCGAGCTTCATCTGAATCTCGTGCGCGGTCTTTTCCAATCGCAGCAATGCCCTTTGTTTCCACTCATCCTCCAGATGGGAACGAGCGAAGATGAACAGCCAATATACGGAACCCAAGAGGAGGGCTGTCACCGGCAACAAGAGCAGCAAGAGAAAGCGTCTTTGAAGCGAGAAGATCATGGGAACCTCCTGGTGCGGCATCTTCCATGGGGCGGGATTGATACCGATTCGCCGTAACCGTTCACCGCGATGAAAAGAGATTGAACCACAAAGACACAAAGGCACAAAGAAATCAAATAATTGTTAAAGCCGGTCAGCGGATCGGACTTTGTGAAACCTTCTTCCGTTTTCTTCGTGTCTTTGTGGTGGATTTCTTCTTTCTGTGGCTTTTTTTGTGGGCATCTCAGTGAACGCTTACGATTCGCCATCCAGTGGGTGGAATTCCGGCCGGCGTAGGGGCGGACCTAGGTGTCCGCCCTTCTGTCGCCTTTTGGCAAAGTCTGCAAGCAGAAATCGGCCCGGCAATGGGATTTCAGAACCGCACCACGAGCCGGCCTGTGCTCCGGGAGTCGCCGGATCAACTCCGAATGGCCGAGGTAACCATCCACGTTGAGATTGGAGTTTTCCCCGCGTAAGTGAATGGATATCCTTGGATATCATGCCGCGATCAGCCACCAATACCACGTCCCTAACGGCCAGTCGCTTTCGCAGCCGGTTGATCATCTTCTCAATTGCGACGATGTCGGCGGTGTTCCCCGGGTACGCTTCCCAGGCCACCGGCCACCCGTACGAGTTCACAATCACGCAGAGGATGATCTGGGGCATGTCAGGCCGATGCTTCTTTGAATAACCCCGCTTGAACAGCAGGTCGAAGTCCCGGCTGAAGAGATCTCTGTCCACCCAGGAGAGTTCCTTTTCAAGGTCTTCCCGCATCTCCGCCAAGAACGCAGCGGTTCGGTACAAGTGCTGTAAGGCCAACACATCGAAGCCGGGGGCTTCCACAGTAGAGTGCCACCCGGAGCCCTGCAGACCCGACCCGGGTGCACACAGCCGCTGGAGCGCCATGGCAAAGGCGGCTCGCTCCACGTCGAACTCGAACTTTCGGTCCTTGGACAACTTACGCAGTATCTTCGGGATGCCCTGTTGCTCCCAGAGTCGCCCGAAGACAAGCGCAGGCCCCCACTGACGAGCGGGCTGCGCAGCCGCATCGGGCAGTCGTGCTGCCTCTACGACGCGAAGTTTGTCACTGAACTTGGCCAAGCTCCGCAGAAGACCGTCAATCTCTCCATCAACCACAAGCTTGTCTGCACGCCCCAGTGTGGCGATCACTTCTTGACGCACTTTGCGGCCCTCGCGCCGAGATCTGACGATCTGGAGGTATTCGTATTCGGCTCCGTTACGGGCACTACGTTTCTTGCGGATGAACATAACCCAATAAGGGCACCCGATAACGTGATAATCAAGATAATTGTCGTGGGAACAAGCTATTATTTGGCACTACATTTTCAACGTCAAAAAAGTCACCACTCGTGATTACAATATGTTATGATTTCGATCAAAATCCGCCATTAATGTTTTCAGATGGTTACAAGGTGCCCCATTTTGGTGCTGTCGAAAATGAGTCAAAATCAATCCGCACGTGAAAGTGGTTATTTCCAGCGGACATTCCTTGGATGCACGAGAACGCCTACACCTGGGGGCGCCGGCAATAGGCTTTGTGAACAAGCCGTATGATGTGAGACAGATGGCGCAAACCGTCAGGGAGATTTTGGACGGCCAAGGCTCTGCTGGGTGACCTCGATGCACCTTTCCGGGGCGATACCTTGTGATTTGACCCGGCAATGAAGAGAAGAAACAAACACACCGGCACGGGCAACGCGAGTCTTAAGGTAACGTTTTGTAGTGTGAACAGGATATCCTGCATGAAAAACCCCTGTTACGCCTGCTCGGCGGGCATCACGGCGACGAACCATGAAAGCTTGCAGCTAATGGAGGAATGAACCACAAAGACTTGCGGAAGTCAAAAGCGTGTCGGAATTCGTAATCGTTTACCACGATAGATGAGGAATTAACGCAAACATTCACCACGAAAGGTCTCCGGCCCCGGGAAATCAAACCACAAGGGCACCAAGACACGAAGAAAAATCTGAGATGATTTACAATACCGATTGATGTGTGAAGCAGTGTCCGCCTGTCGGACGCCCCCCCCATGCCCGCTTCAACGCCGCCGCGCCCGATGGAGAGTTATCATCAGAGCGGCATCCGGTTCGGGCTCGTAATCTTTGACTTCGAGCCTTACCGCTTGTTCGGTACGTAACTCGTCGACCTGCCGCGTGGGCAGGCCGGCAGAAAACCGGTCCGTGCCGCCTATCGCGGATCCGTCCACGGTGAAGGCCGCCCGCCCGATACTGTCCTTCCATAAGGAACCCGTCCCGACAATGTATCGAGCGTACTCACCGCGATGGTAATCCGCTTCGTACACAATGCGTATAGTGGTCACGGCATGTCCGGGAAAGGTCACCTGCCGGGCCACCCAGCGGTCATCTTCCTTCGAGAACGGTGCGGCTTTCCCGTCAACCCAGGCATGGAATCGAACGAAATCCGGACGATCTTGGGGTGTCGGCTCAGATGATCGGTCACCTTTCGGAAATCCGACCCATTCCGTCGTGGTGTCGCCGGAATTGGAAAAGTGAAAAACCGCCTCCACAGTGTACGTTTTCGTGCCCAACCGAATCATGACCTCTTCGGAATCCATTCGAATCGACTGATGGGGCGCTTTTGGAGCCACGGCCCCGCCACTGACCTGCAGGGGTGCAATGTCCGCAAAAAGCCCGCCGGGAGCCCAAAGAAGCATTACGAGGCACACGGCCAAGCAGTTTGCCGTGAATCGTTCCATGTGCTTTCCTCCTGTAAACGTTCGCCGGGAAACCTGCGGCAAGGCCACAGGAAGAAGAAATCCACCACAAAGACAGCTCCGATTCAATGCCGGCCATCGATCAAACAGCTCTCACGCGGAGCCGCGGAGGCGCAGAGAAAACTACGAAAAGACACTCATACTCCGCGTCCTCAGCGGCTCCGCGTGAAAAACGAAGGGGTATAGCCATCAAACGTGCTGAACGGTTACCACGAAGTCCGGCAAATGCCGAACCGATCCGCTGACCGGCTTCAACAACTCATTGATTCCTTAGTGCCTTTGCGCCTTCGTGGTTCATCCTTTGGCCATATCAGTGAACGGTCACTTACTCTTATGATTTCATCAATTCCCGGAAGTTTTCAAAACATGTGCCTTAAGAATCTCGATCACCTCTTTGTCTCCCTTTCTGCGGGCCGTTTCCATGGCATCATTCGACTTCCATCCGCCTGATTTCATGCCGGCTCCTTTATCCAGTAGGACCTTCACCATTTCCCCATTACCGTTTTCGATCGCGTCGATCAGCGGCGTACGGCCCCAGAAGGTGGCGGCATTTACGTCGGCCCCGCGATCGATCATCATACGAACCATCCGTGGGTCCCCGGCATGCACCGCACAATGAAGCGGGCTTTGGCCGGAATTGTTCCTTACGTTTACGTCCGCTCCTCTTTCGAGAAGGGCTTCAACAATTCCCACTCGGTTCTTCTCAGCAGCAAGAAGAAGAGCCGTGCCGCCGTAAGACTCACGTGACGATAGGGCCGGGTACTTGTCCAGGAGCATCTTTGCCGTGCCTTCATACCCCTGTTCGATGGCGGTGATCAGGGCCGGCGGGCCGTCGGATATCTCGTCCCGCGTCTCAAGCAGCCTTTGAACCTCTTTCTCGTCACCGAGCAGGGCCGCCGGCCCAACGGTCATCGCGGCTCCGTGTTCCCTGAGCAACTTGGCCATTTCCACATCCCGTCTCGTTGCCGCAGCCATAATAGGGGTCCATCCGTCCGCTTCGCCGGCGTCGACGTCGACTCCTTTGCCCAGCAGGAGCGCCGCGACCTCGCACCGGCCCATTTCTACCGCCCTCATCAAAGCGGTCTTGCCGTACACATCTTTGGCATTGATGTCTGCCCCGTTCGCGATGAGCAGCCCCACGGTTTCCGGCTTCCCCTTCCAGGCCGCGTGGATCAGGGCCGTCCAACCGGAATCGGTCGCGATATTGGGGTCCGCCCCCCTTTTCAGAAGCAGCTCCGTGACTCCGGGTATATCCTCCCATACCGCCTCCATAAGGGCCGTCCGGCCGACGTGGTTTTTCGCGTTCGGATCCGCACCCTTGTCCAGAAGCAAAGCGGCCGTTTCCGAATCGCCCCGTCGTGTGCATTCCATGAGAGCGGTAATGCCCAGATTATCCTTTGCATTCACATCGGCACCGGCTTCCAGGAGGCGTACCACATCTTCCCGACGCCCGGCCATGGCTGCGACGGCAAGATTCGTGTGTGCGCCGAGTTGCGTCAGCAACGCGACCACGTCCTTATGATCGTGAAGAGCCGCCCACTCCAGAACGGTGGAACCGTCACTGAGCCGCGCTTTAGGGTCCGCACCCTTTTCGAGCAGCAGTCTTACCATATCCGTCTGACCCAGGATGGAAGCCCACATGAGCGCCGTGGTTCCATCGGCGAGCTTGGCATCTACATCCGCGACTCGATCCGCCAGGAGCTTCACCGCCTCGATCCGTCGAGCGTCAAAAGCAGCTTTGAGCTTGGGTCGACCTTGTTTGGCAGCGTTTGCGGAAGACCACAGGCCAAAAGTCTCCAAGACTTGATGGGTCCGGTCCGGATCGCGGGCCACCGCCCACATGAGCGCGGTCGAGCCGTCTTTCAAACGAACATCCGTTTTTGCTCCACGGTCCAGGAAAAGCTTCATCAAGTCCGGGTCTCCAAGAAATGCCGCCCAGACCAATGCCGTGGATCCGTCCTCAAGTTCGGCATTCACGTCTATGCCGTGGGAAACAAGCAGCCTTGCGATCTCGGTGCTATGGTCCTCGACAATCTCCTTCGGGCCGGGCCGGCCAAACGTTGCCACCGTCCTCCCCCGGAAGGATTCCAGGCCTTGAATGGGATTAAAGCACGAATCCCGCTGCATGGCCCAGAAAAGGGCGTTTGAACCGCCTTGAAGGCGAGCGTTGACGTCGGCGCCTTTTTCCAAGAGCAATTTGACCGCCTCGGGGAAGCCTATGGCCGAGAACCGCATTAGCGCCGAGGGGAAACCACTGTGCGTCCATCGGCCGGACCGCCTGCCGGGCTCGTACTTCACATTGACCTCTGCGCCCCTCTCCAACAGCAATTTCACGACCGCGAGATAACCGTCGCGTGGGTTCTTTTGGGGAAAGCCAAGACTTTCGGCTACCTTCATGAGAGCGGTCTCCCCATCGTCGGTCTTGGCATTCACGTCGGCCCCTCGGTCGAGGAGCAGTCGGGTCATCTCGACATGGCTCAGAGACGCTGCGGACATAAGCGCGGTGGCCCCATCGTCGTCTCTCCCGTTGACGTCGGCTCCCTTATCGAGGAGCAGGCTTACAAATTCCGGAGTGCATGCGCCGATCGCGCACTTAAGCGCCCTTCTTCCTCCTGGACCCATGATGTTTACGTCGGCCCCCATGTTAAGGAAGAGACGAGCGATTTCTTCGTGGCCATAAAACATTGCCCCCGTGCATGCGGCATCCAGGGCCGTCCGTCCATAGCGGTTCTTGGTTTTAATGTCGGCCCCTCGGTCCAAGAACAACTTCACCAGTTCCATTGACCCCTTATTGGCCGCGGCCTCCAGCGGCAAGGTCCCTAACTTGTCGTAGGCGTTTACTTTGGCGCCTTTGGCAAGCAGAGCCTTAACCATTTCTATGTCCGCCTCCCTTACGGCCTGTAGGAGTTGGTCGGTAAGGGCCTGTCCGTTCGATCCTTTGCCCAGAACCGCCCTTATTTGCTTCAATTGGGCGTTATTGGGATCGGTTGGCGCCCAAGCATGGTAGACCATGTCAAGGCTCTCCAGAATCTGCTTCTCCGTCTCCGTATCACCCAGCTTTGCCACCGGTTCGAGTACGTTCAGACAACACTGGGCCGCTTTGGCATAGTCCCCGACTTTTTGATAGAGAGACCCCAACGGGCCGGATATCAGGACTCGGCTTTCCAGGTTGCCTTGTTGTTCCGCAATCGCCAAGGCCTGCGCAAGGCATTCCATCGCTTTGGAGTCCTGGTCCAAGCGCAGATAGGCCAATCCCGCGCTGTGAAGGGCGCACTGTGTAAGCGCCACGTTGCGGTCTTTTTTCGCGATCCCGGCGGACTCCTCGAA
>JAZDOF010000607.1:0-2181 GCA_043799015.1 Pseudomonadota bacterium
CCTCGGAAATTGGTCTCGGCAAACCCGAAGTCTTCATCAGCCTTTTTGAGCCATTCTCTGACGACCAGGGGATCAGCCATAGAGAACCACCCCTTCTCTGAGAAGACCCAGTACAAAGGGATCGCCAAGGGACTGGCGCTCGGCCACCTCAGAAGGACGATACACGATGTAATCCACCGGCAGGTCGGTATCGATCAGCCTGTACAGCTCCCGAATCCGGTCGGCCCCAAGATGCGGCACGTCATCCTTGATGATGAACAGGTCCACGTCATTTATCTCGGCCCCTTCGCGTGCCGCGGAACCGAATAAGATAATTTTTTCCGGAGCATACTCGGCGATGAGGCGGCGTCTCAAGACTTCGATATGTCTGAAAACTTCCGGTCGTGTCATTTCCGTTCCCAGCCCGGTTATTGTTTAACGATTGAACAAACTTTTTGAAGTCTTGGTTCAGCACCGTATTTCCACTTGTGAAACTCTTTGCGAATCTGCTCTACCGCTTCGAGCCGCACCTGATAAGATTGATTCAGCCAGTAAGCGAAATCGGTTTTCTTATCATGGAAGCCCACGTTAGCATAGGTCTTCTCGATACCGGTCATTGTATGCTCCACAAGATTGTTGAACACCGGTTTTCGAGTCCAACGAAGTTCATATGACGTTAACCGGTCCGGCGGGGACACTCGTAGCTTTGCCACGGGAAAGCCCTGCGAAGCCGCATTGGATCCAGGTACTTCGGTCGCTTCGACCGGCACGAACCGGCGCGACTCATCCATTCCTTGGGCTTCCGCGGCTTCTGTCGCCGTAGCACCTTTTCCCCATGTCCTATGCTGCCCCATGAGTTTGGTGGTGTCAACGGAAGAAGGTCCTCGCAGACCGTCATCTTTCGGCAGCGAGTGAGTCGACGGCACGCGGGCGGTGATACTGCGATACGGATTGGGAGGTAAACTGTAGATGCAACAATATGAAATAGTTATCTACTGGAACAGCGAAGATGACGTTTTTGTGGCTGAGGTTCCTGAACTTCCGGGCTGCATGGCTCATGGGAACACAGAGGAATCAGCGCTGAAGAAGGTGAAAGAAGCCATAGAGTTGTGGATTGACACGGCTCGTGAGTTTGGAGACCCTGTCCCGGAACCTAAAGGTCGCCGCCTCATGTACGCGTGATTGCATGCCGGCAACCGCGAGATTGCCTGTCTTCCTTCATGGCTGAGCATTATGGTCCAAACGGAATACGAGGTCATTATCTTTTCGTGTTGATCGCCATCGGATTCACAAATCGGCTGCGGTGGAAAGTGCGGTAATAGTCCGACGCCTGGGTCGCCACGGACCGCAATTGCAGACGGTGGTCGATCAGGATCGTTTTGGGTGTGTAGGCGCACTTCACCATCCACCTACCGACATTCCAAAGACTTGTTTGAAATCTTCCATAAAATCTCGCAGATGCACGGCCGGATAGGGTGCAGTACCGTAATAGACCGTTGCCGTGAGCCCCGGGCCGCCTCATCCTTGCCGGCGACCCTTGATTTCTCGTTGCGGTTTCACCACTTCCCACACAACTTCCGGATGGGCCGCGGCCACCTTCAGAAGGACCCTGGCCGGTCCTTTGGGAACTCGCCGTTTTTGTTCCCAATTCTCAAGGGTGCGTACGCTGATTCCAAGCATCATCGCAAATTCGGATTGAGAGACTCCTAGTCCGCATCTTATGGACTTGACGTCGGGCCTTTCAACCACAAAGACCCTGGAAGGTTCCATCTCGCCACGCATGATAGCTCCGGCCTCTCGAACACCTTGTAGCAGTTCTTGAAACATCTCTTCTTTCATGGGAACTCCTGTTCAACCGTTCGTCTCAGCATTTTGAGTTGACATGCTTTCTGCGGCGTTTCAGATCCAACACCTTATGGACCGTCATGGGATAGTCCATTTCAACCCCGTCCGCACCTCGTCGGCAAAGAGAATCGCCTGCGAGCAGTGATTGCACACCACACCCCAATTATCCGTAACCCGGCCGGCAATGCTTCGATAAGCCGAAGTCGTCTTCTTGCCCCTTCGAATTAGTCGTCCTTCCCTGATCCGCCTCTGGGACAACCAATTCTCCAGTGTCAAACTGCATTCGATCCCTTCCAGGAGCTCATCCTCAGTTAACCCGTAAAATGCTGCAACCACCCAAGCCTCGGTACACTTCGA
>JAZDOF010000612.1:0-3871 GCA_043799015.1 Pseudomonadota bacterium
CGGGTGATGTTCTTACATGTTCACGGGACGAAGCCCTTACCGCAACCGTTGTTGAAGGCGGAAGGGTGGACTTCCAAGGCGAAGTCCTCAGTCTATCCGCCGCGGCTCGGAACGCGTTGCATAGTATTGGCTACAGTACTCCTAATGTAAGCGGCTCCGTGTACTGGATGTTTGACGGCGAGCTGCTTGATGAACGTCGCCGCCGAATGGAAGCGGAGCAATTCGATGAGAGCTCGTCCGCCAACGTCTAAGCATTCGTTTCTTGCGTCCCTTACGAGCGATTGGCCAAGAGTTTTTGGCAATGGATAGGGTAATCGGAGATGGATACGCGTAAATCAAGCGGTACGTTCTGCCTGAATGGAACGCACCGCTTACCGAACCGATCCCCGGCCAGAGACCTTCTCGCCCTGAGCGGCCCGTTGATCCCCGAGGACGGGACAAGTCACCGGGGCCCGTATGATACCGCCTCCGAGACGTAGTAGAAGATGAAGGATCTCATCGTTCACCAAGTCAACATTGCCCATTACCGCTTGATCGAGCTCTCGAAATTGGCGGATCAGGCCAAGCCGTTCTACGATTGGGTCGAGAAACATGCTCGGCGTGTCACAGGCTCCCACAGGCCGCTGAATGAAATACTCCTCAAGGCGTCACGGGAGGAACTTGCTGGCGTCATAACGGCCTGTTATTCAGACGCAGCCGACGAGACACCCCTACTGTTCGACGGCATAGGCCGCGTCTATCCCCATGCCAAAGCCTGCTTCTATTTCTTTGCGTGGATGATGCGAGACGCGCCTCGCCAGCGCCTTGAGCCCCTCATTTCTCGTATGCGGAAAGCGGACAACGTCTCCAAAATGGTGGCTGAGACGGATTCTCTCGCTGCTCTCATACTCGAGTACAGGGATGTGGCGAAGAGCTTCGACTGGGAGGTCATACGCGAAGTGGTCCTCGATCGGCTTGAGGGATCGCGGCGAAGCATAAAAGGACACAGTGTCGAAGCTTACGTCAGAACCGGACTTGTTACGGCGATACAGTACTATTACTCGATCCACGGAAACTATGGCGAGTTCAGGAAGGTGGATATCGCGAACAAGCAGATTAAAGTGGGAAAACACACGGTCGATGTTTCTGCCGATCTTTTCCCAAGGTCAGGCCGGGACGTAACCAAGTTGCTGATTCCGGTTAAAACGAGAGAAACGGAAGGCGGCGGACATTCCCATCTGTTCACCCGAGACGTAATAACTGCCCTCGTCGATATCAAGGCAGCGGTGCAAACACCTCACATAGCGGCCGTGATAATTGCCGAGAACTGGTCGGGCTCCGACATGGATACGATAAAGGACCAAATAGACTTGCTTTTCTATTTTGACATGAACCCCAACAGGTTTCTGGGATTCGACGAGGACAGGCAGATTGAGTTCAATAAGTACATGGCTTCTATTCTTGGCGGTAAGGATGTTTGACAAGATGGACGGCAAGGTCATTCCCGGCGACATAAGAGTCATCGCACCCACGCTGCCCGACGACTTCTTTCAGGCAATAGTGACAAGCCCGCCATATTTCGGACACAGAGACTATTCAGGCGCGGGAGATCCACGGGAGATCGGGCGTGAGACCGAACCCAGCGCTTACGTAGAAAACTTGGTGCTCATCTTCGGAGACCTAAAGAAGAAACTGCGGCATGACGGGCTATTGTGGCTCAATCTCGGGGATACCTATCGCGGCAAGTCTCTGCTCGGCATCCCCTGGCGAGTGGCCCTGGCATTGCAGGACGATGGATGGATACTGCGCAGCGACATCATTTGGCACAAGCCGAATGCCATGCCTTCCTCCGTCAAGGATCGCCCCACGACGTCACACGAGTATGTCTTCATGTTCGCACGCAATCCCGAGTACCACTATGACGCCGACGCGATCAGAGAGCCGCATGTTACTTTCACCGAGAAATCAAGGATGCGAGGCGGACGTAATCATTTCGGCAAGGTGGGAGGGACGCCGGAAGCCGGGAAGAACGCGGGGAACGGCAACCTGCATGATGGGAGATGGGACCAAGCCTTCCATCCCAAAGGGAGAAACAAGAGAACTGTGTGGGAGATACCTCTCGGTAAGTTTCGTGAAGCCCATTTTGCCGTATACCCGGAAAAACTGGTGGAAACTTGTATCCTGGCATCTACTCGGGATCACGACTTTGTTCTTGATCCGTTCGCCGGTTCCGGCACCACCGGGGTGGTAGCCACCAAGTTATCGCGAAGGTTTGTCGGGGTTGAGCTGGTGAGCGAGTACCAAGTGATGGCCCAAAAGAGAATCGACGAAGCAGGTTCACAGCTCGGCCTTTTTGCGGTTTGTTCTCGGAATCCCTGACCCGCGTCAAGGAGTCGACGCTCCCGCAGCATGCAGATACCGTCATGGATACGATTCCATGCCCGATTAAGGGACAGGCCGGGGCTATCGAGCAATTTCCAGCCCCCTTTTTGCCTTCCGTCCGCTAATGTCCGGCCGTTTGAAGATTCAGCGCAAGTTGGCGCAAATCTTCCGTCGGCGCAACAAGTCGCTTCAGGTATTTCGCCAATTCAGTTTCCAAACCTAGGGTTTGAGCCAAGGCGAAAACGTCCAAACGGCGCAGCAAGGCCACGGTAATCGGTCGTTTTGCGTCCCAAAAAACAAGTGCGGAGAAGAAAGCCTTGGCTGTATCGGAATTCAGTATCCGCGATAGTAGCTGCGCTTCGTCTTGTGATTCACATGCAATAAAATAGCAGGTATCGTCTAATACTACGACTTTACCTTGGTACGGCCCTACCAATTTGAAATCCAACTTCTTATAGAACCCGGAGATCGCCACCTTCCAAGCGGCAAATGAATATTGTCCCACCCCAAATATCGAGAATCGGGGCTTCTTGCGATAGACCGCACTGACGCGCCTATCCAATAGGTCGGCATGTTCTTCAAGGTATCTCCAGGTCCTAGGTGCTTTGTTACCAATCATGGACGTATCTTCCCCTGCAACGCGCTGGGGGACCAACATCCATCGCTTTGGTCGTCCAACCGCGCCGTTTGCCACATCGGCGCTCTTGAGCATCGGGTACAAGTAATCGTCTTCAATCTCGACGATTTCTCCGATCCCGTTACGCAGCAAGTCCCCTTCTTTGACGAATTCCATAACCTTGGAACAATCATGTTTGATGCCCGATCTCCACTGGTACCACTCGCTTCCCTCCAGATTCTCCAACCTGTCATATGCATCTACGTCGGCAACCAGGTGGTTGCTCCTATAGCCTAGAATCGTTGCCGGGGATTCGTGTGCAAGGCTGCGATGAACTTGGCATTGAAAATTCCGAGTTGACAGAGACGTTTCTACAACGAGAAGACAGGCGTCGACTGCCGCATCAAATTCCCTCATGGCATCTATCGGGTAGATGTCTGATCGGTCAAGTTTAATCCCCACTTTCCACGCATGAAGAAGGACCTTCCTCGCAACTGCGGTCTTGCACAGCATTGCCAGCGTTGCCTCACGATTCTTGATCCATTCCAGAGATTTAATAAGCATCCATTCCGAAATGTCGAAATTACTCTTTCCTGTGATGGCGTCAATTCCGCGATGGTTCTGAAAATTGGATTTCTTCGGAATGTTGGTGCCGGCAAGGCTTCCCAACTCCGCATTCGTAACCCAAGGTGGATTACCGATGATCAATAGCGGATCGGGCAGCGAAGACAGAATCCCCGTCCAGTCAAAAGTGAAAAAGTCCCCTTGAAGTACTTCGGCGACTCCTTCAGGGGCCTTTTCGGCAATTGTTCTTCCGGCTGCCGCCGCATAGACGGGATTAATCTCAACCCCTACCGCTCGCCTAATGGTGGGGAATACCTCAAGGGCAGCCAC
>JAZDOF010000613.1:0-4536 GCA_043799015.1 Pseudomonadota bacterium
GGCTGAACTCCATATGACCCGGTAATCAATGCGCGCACCGGCATCGAGAAGCAATTTCATCACTTCCACCCGGCCCGACCATGCTGCAAAGCTGAGTGGGGAAGTATCGTTAAATCCTCTCGTGTTAACGTCTGCACCCGATGCGATAAGTTGCTTAACGATCTCCACGTTTCCGGCAGAGGCTGCATCAAACAACGGATGCCGTCCGTCATCGTCTGCCCATACCGCCGAGGCTGCAAGAACGGCAAAGACCAAGAAGACCGCTGCACTCGGCGGCCAATTACGCGTCGGCCCTTTTCGGAGAAGTGCGTTCATCATAACCTCTCTGTACTGGACGCTTGAGAAGATACGTTTGCACTCTGATTCACATGCGGTCACGATTCTTGAATTAACACCCGTTTGTGAATCATTTCAAACTATTCTTCGTGCCTTGGTGACTTTGTGGTTCCGTCCTCCGGATTCAAAGATTCGTCCCCATGAAAGGCAGCAAAAAATTCTCTTGACGAGAGGGCCTTTTGTCCTCACAATGGGTAATCATGTTTACTGCGACTCAAACCAAACCAGGCACGCTCCACCTAATCGGTTCCGCTGATTGTGCGGCGTTTTTCCGTTCGAACACATCCCCCGTATACTCGCTCAACAATACGGTTTTCTTTGGTTGGTGGCGAAACATGAAGCCCATTTCGTTCGACGCTGGGAGCGGATAACGACTCCTTAAACTAATATAAGTCTCTTGCTGAAAAGCCCACCGTCGAATACGCGGTGGGCTTTTTGTTTTTCCGGAGGATTCCTATGCCTGCGCTTAAATTCTCATGCGTAGAAAAACTCGCCGATACGGACACACCCGTATCGGCTTATCTGAAGCTCTGTGCCGGCAGAGCCGATTCCATGCTCCTCGAGAGCGTTGAAATGAAGGATGTAACCGGCCGGTACTCCGTTATTGCCTATGACCCGATCTATGCCGTCGAATTGCGCCACGATTTGGTCGTCTCGTCGAACGGCGGACACGAAGAAACATATGCCGCGAAAGAGTTCTTTTCCGTGCTCCGGGGGGCACTCGGCGCTCTGCAATGCGAATCTCCCCCCCAAATGCCGGCTGTGGGATCTCTGGCCGGGTTCATCGGTTACGATGCGGTAAGACTCATCGAGAGGCTCCCCAACCCGCAGCCGTCGGAATTGCCTACCGCGCGCTTGGTGTTCCCGTCTCGCTTCGTGGTGTTCGATCATCTTCGACGCGTCATGAGTCTTGTCGCCTTGGATAAGGACGGCTCGGTGTGCGGAAAGAAAATCGCGGAGATGGAAAGCCTTCTTCGGTCGTCGCTTCCCGTGTCTGCCGGCGGCAGCTTCATCCAGGTGATGGAGCCGGACAAGGATCGTTTCACCGCAGCGGTCCTCGGGGCTCAGGAATACATCAAGAAGGGCGACATCTTCCAGGTTGTGCTGTCCGACTCCTTCGGCGGACCAACCGATATCGCCCCGTTCGAGGTGTACCGAAGGCTTAGGGTCCGCAGCCCGTCACCTTACATGTTCTTCCTCGACTACGGTGGTTATCAACTCGCCGGTTGTTCACCGGAGACGTTGGTGAAGGTGGGTGACGGCGTAGTCGTCATCAACCCCATTGCAGGCACACGAGGCAGGTCGGGAGATCCGGAGAAAGACCGGCGGATGGAGCGCGAACTCCTTGAGTGCGAAAAAGAACGGGCCGAACACATCATGCTGGTGGACCTTGCGAGGAACGATGTGGGCCGCGTGGCCAAATACGGCACGGTGGCCGTCGAACCGTATATGCAGGTCGAACGTTACAGTCATGTCATGCACATCGTTTCCCAAGTGCGCGGTACCCTGCGGGACGGTGTGGACGCGATCGACGCCTTCATTGCCGGTTTTCCCGCGGGGACGGTTTCCGGAGCGCCGAAGGTCAGGGCCATGGAGATTATCGACGAGTTGGAACCGGGCCCCAGAGGGCCTTACGCAGGCGCGGTGGGCTACTTCACCTCGAACGACGTCATGGACACGTGCATTGCAATCCGCACGATCCTTTTTCACGATAAACGGTTCACTATTCGGGTAGGCGCAGGGATCGTCGCGGACTCAGTACCCGAGATGGAATACAAGGAACTGAAAAACAAGGCCGCACAGAGCTTGGCGGCTCTTCGTGCGACTGCGGAGGGAACATTATGATTCAGTCGGCTCTAGGAAAAGTGGTTGATCGAGAGAACTTGACCGAACAGGAAATGGTCGAGGTCATGGATCAGATAACCGAAGGACGCGCGACTCCCGCTCAGATCGGCGCTTTCATGATAGGTCTCCGCATGAAGGGCGAATCGGTGGACGAGATAACCGGCGCAGCCCGCGTCATGCGTGCCAAGAGCGTGAAGATTCCCGTTGGAACAACGCCTGTTTCCGTGGACCGGGATGAAATCAACCTCGATAATGAAACCGTGGTGGATACCTGCGGGACCGGCGGGGACGGGACCCACACGTTCAACGTTTCGACCACGACGGCCTTCGTAGTGGCCGGCGGGGGACTCAAGGTGGCCAAGCACGGCAACAGGTCGGTTTCCAGTCTTTGCGGCAGTGCGGATGTGGTTGAGCGTTTGGGCGTAAGATTGGATATAGCACCCGAACATGTGGCCGAGTGCATCGACACGGTCGGTATAGGATTCTTGTACGCTCCGATGCTCCACGGGGCCATGCGTCACGTGGTCAGACCACGACGGGAAATCGGATTGCGATCCATATTCAATTTGCTTGGGCCTCTGACCAACCCCGCAGGAGCGTCCGTTCAAGTGCTGGGCGTTTACAACAAGGCGTTGACCCAGCCCATGGCCAAGGTACTGCAACGATTGGGATGCAAGAGCGCATTCGTGGTTCACGGCGCGGGCTGTTACGACGAAATCAGCATCACCGGCCCCACCTTCATGACTCGGGTGAACGAGGACTCCATCGAAACGCTTGAATTCGTTCCCGAAGACGTGGGCATCCGCCGTGCCCAGCCCTCGGATATTCGCGGGGGGGACTCGGAAAAGAACGCGGCTGTTACCATGTCCGTCCTGAAAGGCGAACTAGGGCCGTGTCGCGACATGGTCGTATTAAACGCTGCGGCCGTGTTCGTCGCGGCCCGTATGGCGGCCGGCATGGCCGAAGGGGTCGCTTTGGCAACGGAGTCCATAGATTCGGGCCGGGCCTTGAAAAAGCTCGAAGGGTTGGTTGAGATCAGCTCGCGCTCCATGGAAGCGGAAACCTCAGCGGCCGTAAGGTAAGAAGATGACCGTACTTGATAGAATTATTGAACGCAAAAGGGAGGAGGTAGCCCGACTCGCCTCCTCTCACAGTCCCGGGGCACTACGGAAATCGGCCGAATCAATGCCGCCGTGCCGTGATTTTATTTCCGGGCTCGAAAAATCCGAGGGTGTCGCCGTCATTGCCGAGATCAAGCGTTCCGCCCCTTCCACCGGCCGGCTGAAAGAGGTTTCCGACGTGGTAGGGCTGGCCCGGACGTACGAAACCGGCGGAGCCGCCGCCCTTTCGGTGCTCACTGACGGGCCGTTCTTCGGGGGAAACATCGAGGATCTGGTCCGCGCCCGCGCCGCTGTGGGACTCCCCGTGCTTCGCAAGGACTTCATGTTGGATCCGATCCAGTTGTACGAAGCCCGACTTGCCGGTGCCGACGCCGTCCTGTTGATCGTCGCCGCTCTGACCGATGAGGTGCTCGCCGATCTCTTTCAGGAGAGCCGCAGGCTGGGCATGACAGCCATTGTCGAGGTCCACGACCGAAAGGAACTGGACCGGGCCCTGGCGCTGAACCCGCCCGTGGTTGGTATCAATAATCGGAATCTGGCCACACTCGATGTCAATTTGGACACAACCATCGAATTGAAGCCCCTGGTGCCGGATCGAACTCTCGTCATCGCGGAAAGCGGCATAAGAGACCGGAATGATGTGCTGCGACTCCGAAACGCGGGAGTAAAGGCCTTCCTTATCGGCACAACCTTAATGAGATCGGCCGATCCGGCCGCAACGCTTCGGGGATTGTGCAACGGGGAGGCATGACGAAATGGTTCACGTAAAGATATGTGGAATCACCTCCCGGGAAGACGCGTTCAAGGCCGCGGACTTGGGCGTTGACGCCCTCGGGTTCGTTTTCGCGCCGAGTCCCCGACAAATCACTCCCGATCAGGCGCGCGGTATAACGGAAAATCTGCCTCCGTTCGTGCAATCGGTGGGAGTTTTCGTTAACGAAGATTTGGATGTAGTCCGAGCGATACGCGATTACTGTCACTTGGATTATGTGCAGCTTCACGGTGATGAAACCGAGGAATACGTCGAAAAGCTCGGAAATAAGGTAATAAAGGCAATTCGCGTATGCCGCGAGCGCGAGTTTGACTGCAATGCATACCCCGCGGCCGTTTTGCTCCTCGATACCTACATGCCCGGACTGATGGGAGGTACCGGCCGGACGTTCGATTGGACCATGGCCATGGATGCGGCCCGCAAACGGCCCCTCATCCTCGCGGGGGGACTCAACCCCGGCAA
>JAZDOF010000623.1:0-3874 GCA_043799015.1 Pseudomonadota bacterium
CAGGCGAGAATCGGCATCGAGGTCGGGCCTCGCCCCAAAGCCTACGAGAGACTTCCGGCCATATCCGATTTGGCTTTGGAGCCGGATGATTCCTCGGTCGGGATCCAATCCGCCGGCCTCTATGACGATCTCACCGGCCTGAGAAGCCGTTCGGCGATCATGGACAAGTTGAGACGGGAACGGGTTAGGGCCGTTCAAGAAGGCCGGCCCATCGGCCTTGTCATGGCCGCCATAGATGGGCTCGACGCGGTAGTTGGAGATGCGGACCACCTTGCAGCGAACGGGGTCATCTGCACCGTTGCTCGGACGATCGCCGCGTCCGTTCGCCCTTATGATTCCATCGGACGCTTCGACACGCAACGGTTCGTGATCGTTCTCCCGGGCTGTGGGCTGGATGAGGCCGTCAAGGCGGCCAATCGCCTGCGCTCGTGTTTCATATCCTCACCGGTGGAGACCCCGACCGGCCTTTTCGGTATAACCATGACCTTGGCGGTATCTGCGGTTTACGGGACAATGGAGGCGGAGCTTCATTCGTTGATCGAGTCTCTGGATTTCGCGGTTAAGACGGCCCAAGCGACGGGAGGCAACCGAGTGACCCAAATCGGCAGCCCTGAATACATTAATAACGGCATCTTGGACGTGATCGCGAATAATCACAAATCTATCGACAGAACCGACTAATATCATTTATAATATGCGCGTCAAAGGCTTGAGTGAGTAAGCGTTCATCCGATGGGCGGTACGGAAGAGCAGCCGGGCGCAATCACCCGCTGAACGCTTGCCGAGAGGAATGTATATGGCCCCGGAGAATCCGCAGATACTTATCGCCAAGGATGCCGCTCGCTGGGAGGCTTTTTCGCTCAGGGACACCTTGGATGCCCTTTTCCGTCGCGTCTATTTGCTTGGCATAGTCATTTTCTTGCTTCCGGTGTCCACTCTCGTCACCTGTTTTTTCGTCACCCCAATATTCGAGACCGGTGCGAAGGTCCTGGTTACGGGCAAACAGGAACAGCGAAATCTCCTGCTGAGTTCGTCAAGGGCGGCTTCGTCCGGGTCGTCGGCTTATATCAACCTAAACGTGGACGAATCGGACCTTAACAGTGAAATGGCGATCCTCCAGAGCATCGATCTTTGGACAAGGACCGTTCAGAAGCTTGGTCCCGGCTTCTTTGAAGGAAAGAAGAAGGATGTGATTTCCATAACCCTCGAAAGCCTCTTGGCAAGAATCAAGAGGGCGCTGGGCATTTCCGGTCTCAAGCGCCTGCCGGCGAAGGACACGGAGGGACCGGAGGCACTAAGGGCCCTTGCCAGGAGTCTTTCGGGGTCTTTGAAGATCGACCCCGTGCCTAAGTCCAAGGTGCTTGAGCTGAGCTTCACCTTCTTCGATCCGGAAAAGGCACGGACAATACTGGCAACCCATTTGGCACTGTACATACCCTACCAAATGGAAGTGTATTCGACTCCTGCGGCGGAAAACTTCTTTTCCAATGAGCGAACCGTGTACCTTGAGCGATTTCAGAAGGCTGAAACCAATCTGACTGAATTCAAAACGAAATGGGGATTGTCGTATCCGGAGAAACAGAAAGAGGAATCTCTGTCGGAAATCAAGCGAATCAGGGACTCACTGGTGGAAGTGGACAGTTTTGTCAGCCAGTACAACGGCATGTTGGCCGACCTCCGCGACGACCAAGTGCCTACGGGAAAACTGGCTTCATCGGGCCAAGCCAACACTGATAACCTCGTGGTGAACGTTATCGGCACACAACTCCTTAGGGCCATGCAAAAGAAGATTGAGCTGGAACGATCGTACAGCCCCGAGAGTCGAGAGTATGTGAGCGCCGTGAACCTGGTGACCAAGCTGAAGGCACACTTGCATTTCACCCTTGAGCTTGAGTTGAAGACCCTATTGACCAAAAAGGTAAGCTTGGAAGAGAGTCTCAAGAAGAAGGAACAGGACCTCCTGTTATTGGACGAAAGAACGCAAGAAGCGAAGAAACTTGAACTTGAAGCCGCTCTGGCCAAGGAAAGATACTTGCAGTATCTGGGCAAGGAGGAAGACGCGCGCCTGGAAAACCTCATCCAACGGCAACAGTTCGGCAACGTGCGCGTGGTAAGCCAACCCTATCTCTCGACGGCTCCCAAGTTCCCGAAGAAGGCCCTGTACATTATTGTGGCGTTTGTGCTATCCTTCCCTTTGGGCCTTGGCCTGATGATGTTCGCTAATTTCGTCGATCACACTTTCTCCACGCCCAATCAGGTTGAGGCCGCCACCGGGTACAAGGTCGTGGCCTCCTTCAAAAAGATTACCGCAAACGACCTGGGGGAACCCTAGAGGCGAACAGGACCGAAGGACGTACCCATCTATCGACATGCCGCTTGATGGACTTCTTATGACCGGCGAATACAAAAAAGCAACCTACTCGAATCGCTCGGACACCCGGTTCCCATCCCGTGGGCTGATGGTTGCGGCCTGCATTTTTTGGCTGTTACGGCTTGTTCTGTGGGACGCGCCGGCGCCGGCCGCGGAGAAGGAACGCGTGCTGGGAACCATCGTCGCGGTGGAACAGGGACGCGTGAGAGTGAAGGCGATATTAGGCACTTTCGAATTGGAGCCGATGCGGATTTGCCCTTGGTGCGAGGTAGGCGCTGATATCGTCATGACATTTGAAGGGGTTGTCAGCGCGGGAATCCAGAGGTCCGGGGAGAAGGGAAACGTCAAGCCCATTCCCGTGCTGGTCATAAAGGATGCACGATCCTTGAGGTAGGAGCAACGGCAGTAGTTCGGCGTGAAGGCCGCTATCCGGCCAATGCCGCGTAAAGATCCAAATAGCGGTCCACCAAGACGCGCCAATCCCTATTGGCGAGCACCCAAGTTCTGGCCCTCCGGCCCAGTTCTTCCCGCAGCGTCGCGTCCGTGAGCAGTTTGCGGCACTTATCCGCGAGGTCCACGGGGTCTTCCGATTTGAACATCAGGCCGTTCATGCCATCTTCAACCATCTCCCTATGACCGGAAATGTCGCTTGCAACAACGGCCTTCTCCATGGCCATTATCTCCATCGGCTTCAAAGGCGTAACCAAACGAGTCTCGTTTGAATCCCTCCTGGGCAGCACCAGGAAGTCGCAGGCACGGTAATAATCGGCGACAGCCGCATGGGGGATCCGCCCGGTGAAGATCACTCGTTCTTCTATGTTCAGCTCGGCTGCAAGTTCCCGCAATCTCGGCATGAGTTCGCCGTCGCCCACCAGCAGGAGACGCAGGTCGGGAAAGTCCGGAGCCAACGCCCCCATGGCCGCCACCATTATATCCAGCCCTTCGAACTGGAAGAATGAGCCTATGTAGCCGATGGCGGTCTTTCCGGCCAGTCCCAAGCGATCAATCAGTACCGAAGGCGGGGCCGCCGGAAAAAAAGACCGAGTATCCACTCCGTTTGGAAATATACGGATCTTGTCCGCGGGGACGCCTCTCAGCCGCAACTCATGTTCAAGCGCGGTCCCAATAACGCAGCAGAAATCCGCATGCCTCAGCGCCAGGTTCTCCAAGAACCGGACGCCCTTGTATCGCAGCGTACTCTCATCGACCCCTCTGCGCGACGCGTGGGAACCTTCCCAAATGCCACGGACTTCATACACCGCGGGAATGCCTCTGATGGCGGCCGTGGCATCAGCGACCAGCCCACATGTGAACGGAGAATGGGCATGGACTATCCTGGGCTTGTACTTGCGCGCCACATCCAGGGCCATCTTGAGCATCAACAGGTTCTGGGCCACTCTAAGTGCGGCCCTTACCGGACTGTCGTCCCTAACTTCCTTCGTCGGCGGAAGGATGGAACTACAGCTTCGGAAATAGCGGATGCCGTCTATGGTCTCACTTCGC
>JAZDOF010000129.1:0-3569 GCA_043799015.1 Pseudomonadota bacterium
CACCCTATCGGGAAATGTCCAAATAGGTCGCTATGAAGGTATGAAACGGCTCAGGAACTTGCTTGACGTCCCGAACGGGCCATTCAAGCCGATACATACTCCTGATCAAACGGAAAACTACCTCGGCGAGGACAGAGAAAGAGCCTTCGCGGAACAGCAAGGGCTATATTACTTGAATGAACACAGCGACGAAAGCGATCGTATCGATAAAGAGTTCGGCTTGCTTCAACTCGGAGATCACCTTTCATTGGCAGGTGATCTTTCCCGGCAACAACAGAAGCAATTGGATCGTTTGGCCGCCAAGAAAAAGGGCTGCCCGCTGCCGCGCAACAAAGAAGCGGTGGGCGGAATCGTTGCCGACATGATGACGCTCCTGACGTTGGAAGAGGCGGGACTGTTGAAGCCGGTGATGAGCCATTTTGAAGAGATCTATTTCTCCGAGGGCGGAAGGCAGCGGCTTGTTGCAGGTCTTGCACGTTTTGAGTTCGCCGAGGAAATCGCCGATCGCTTCCGTAGGTTCGAGCGGTATTTGAAAGGCCTTGGAACCAAGCTGGAATACGTTCCCGTTTCCGATGAACGGCGAAAGGCCGTATCTCTTACGTTCGAGAAAGCCCCCCCACAGCGAGAAGCATATGGAGAATGGGGTTATATCCTGGACCTTTTTCTAGTGGCCACGGAAAAGGGCTGCTGCCTCGTCACCGATGATAGGGTCACACGGAGACTACGTTTTTCGGAAAAGGAGGATTTCTCGTCGAGTGTTCCACGGGTCGGGTCGGACGCTCTTCTTCGCTTTTTCTTCCGTTCGGGCGCTCTTTCCATTGATGATTATGCCGACATCTACGGGAAGCTGATGGAATGGCGATACCTGCACATGCCGCCCGAATCCGATTATATACTGACGCTCCTGCCGACCGTAGATGATAAGGCCCCCGGCAGACTGCAGCGAGTCCTTGGATATTATCAGGAGTCTGTTTCGCTCTTCATGCGTTTGGCGAAATCGGATCCCTCGGCAATACGTAGGCGCTTGCCGCAATTCCTTGCTACACATAACCGGCAGTTGGGCTCGACCCTCCGCAAGGCGTTCGAACTGGGTATTTCCAGTGAACAGGCCGCGCATGTAGTCAAAGGACTTGCGCTTAACTTCTACCTCGATGAGTTCAAGGGCAGGATCCCGGAGTACCTCACCGGCTTTATCCCACTTCTTACACGTCTGGAAGGACGGAGCCTTGATAAGACGCTGGATACCGAAGGCAAATTCCAGTTGTGGTTGGATCAAGCACTCCAAATGGCCGGCATAAGCCCTAGAGACATAGACGTGTACTGGCAAGCCTATTTCGGACATCTCCTCGCTTCAAAACGACGTGCACCGAATCCGCAAGAAATTCAGGCCGTCCTCGGGTTATCTTGGAAAATTATGCCGCCACACCGCCGTCAGCCTCTTGCCCTTTCCAGTGTTGGAAAGGATCTACAGCGCGAAGGGGTCCTGGAAATCATCCCCGGACCTGTATACACGTTTCCCATGCCCGGGGCGGAAGCAACGGAAGCGGTTATGGTATCGGATAAGGAGATCGAAGCGGCTCTTGAGCAACTATTGACCACTGGAATAACTGATGGCTCTGAGACGGCAACTGTGGGGCGATTGCGGATCCAAACCAAACGCGAGGGAAAGGACGGTCTGTTTGTCGATCTCACAGTGAGGCCGGTCCTCGAAGGCTTCAAGGACGACGATATCGCCTCTATCTCGCGAGTGATCGGCATCTTTGGGCTTCTCGCTCATCCGAACGGCAAGTTGCGGGAAGAAGCATGGACGACTTCTCGCCTCAAGCTTCTCAGGTTGGGGCTCGATGTCGAGCGATGGGATAGTCTCAAGGAGTCATTGCTAGCGGGGGAAGAGCCGATTTGGAGGCTGGCGGCCGACGAGTGTGCATCAACATTGCTGAGTAACAGCACCATTGCCTGTGAAATCGCCGTGGGGTGCCTTACGAAAAACCCCGGGTGGTTTTTCGGGGTCCTGTCTAAGCTTAGGCCGGAACATGTGAAGCGCTGGCTGGCTTACTCCGGCAATGAACTCACCCATGAAGCGCATCTGACCGAGGCCGCCTGGGAGGAGGCGTTTCGCGAACCGAAGGACTTGGCTGCATGGACTACAGAACGAAGATTGGTATACCACTCCATGTTTTCCGACGCGAAGGCAGCCAGGGCGAGATTCGTGAGGAAGGTCTTTGAGGAACTCGGCGGGCAGGTGCCGCTCATCATCAAGCTGGCCCATGA
Organism: Pseudomonadota bacterium; assembly: GCA_043799015.1. GTDB lineage: Bacteria > Desulfobacterota > Desulfomonilia > Desulfomonilales > Desulfomonilaceae > JAZDOF01. The sequence continues at coordinate 2,272 of JAZDOF010000129.1, forward strand.
TCTGGTGGGTGAAGGGGAGAAGGAGCCATCACCCGTCTACAAGGCAAACGTTGCCTTGACCATCTTGGAAATTGCCAATTTCAAGCGGATCGGGGCAACCGATAGGAAGGAGACCGGTTTGTCGCAGATGGAATTCTGGCGCAGTACCTCCGACCCGGACTCCTCCTTGGAGCTGCGGCAAAGGGTGGAGAGACTTTTGACCAATGCCTTCGGTTCATGGACGACCCTTATTGATGATCCGGACAAGGAAACGGAACACCTTCCGGTCCACGCGGAAATGTCTCAGTTGATTTCAAGAATATGGAGCATCGAGGCCCCGGATTCAAATCTGCTTGTGCGTCGTTTCCTCTCAGTAATCGCAGGAGGGCTTTTCACATCCCATCTCGGGAGCCTGGCGCAAACGACCAGCGTTCATGGCTGGCGTGAATCCCGTAGTCGCATTCGCAAAATCGGCCGATGGCTGCCCGGCATCGACGGTAGTCAGGGTTTTTTTCGTCCCGACCTTTGGGATTACCTAAGATATCACGTTTGCTTTGCCGTGAAAGGCTTGCGACCGTTCACGAGCACGGTTGCCGGCTATCTGATGAGCGATTCGCTGCGGACAAGGCTTCTGGAATGCGGCAGTTCTCACAAGTATGCTTGCGTCGCGTTGGGCGGTGCCGACACGCTTCAGCCGGGAACCCTTGACGAAAGTTTTGACACCTCCGACACGGGGGGCATTGACGGTTTCCTCGAGCAATGCGCCGGTGATTCGATTAAGTACTGGAGTGCGCGGGACACTGAAAAGCTCTCCCTTCTTTCCAAGCCGACCGACCTCGACAAAGACTTGAAAGGTGTGTTTCGTACGATCGGCAAAGGAATCAACAAACCCGACACCGACGAGCTTGTATTTTGGATGATGACTCTTGAACTAGGTCTGAGATCCAAACGGAAGGGCTGGGCCACATCGTTGACGCGGTTGCTGGAAAGACGTGTAAGGGAACTGATAGAACAATCCGCTGAACTCTATGAGCGACTTTTGAAATACGCTTTCGTCGTTCTCGTCGAATCCGGCGTGAGTCAAACGGCCAAGAACCGGTTCAAGCATTTCCTGTTCTCATCACCCTATTCATTGCATAAGTCGAACAAACTCAGGTCCCATCTTGAGGCCGTATTGGCTCTCCTAAGAACGGGAAGGAACAGTGAGGAAGCTTGTGAATGGATCGAGCGATTGGCAATGTCCAAGTCGATTGATTTCCGGACCAGAAGGGATCTGGTGGGCGAGGTCGTTGATGCGTATGACGACTTGCCTATCGCTG
>JAZDOF010000653.1:0-4220 GCA_043799015.1 Pseudomonadota bacterium
CGCCCATGATGCAGAAGCCCCAGGGGAAGGAATCAAGTGCGGGAACAAAATCCGGGCTTGCATTCTCCGCATGCTTTCGTCTGCGCCTTCTGCGTCATCGGCGGACGGGTACCCACCGGCGCCATGGATTTCGTCGACTCCGGAGCCGCCCCCAATATAGTCCTCCTGTTCCTTGGGCTTGAGCGCTTCCCGCAGAAAGTCGGAATCGGTCCAGACCGTTCCGTCCATGAACTCAATACGTTCCACATGGTTTATATAGGTGCCCTGAGTGAAAAAGTTGCTTACGGTAATGGAATCGTCCGTATCCTTGATGCGTAACACAAGGTCATTCGCGGCCCGTCGTATGAAGACATCGTCCGGCGTAAGGTTGCTCCCCCGCCAAATGGTGTCGAAATTCGCCGAATCGGAGTCGAATTCGACAATTTTGTCTTGGCCGGAATTCCGACGCAATATGTAGGTGTCGCCGCCTGCGCCGCCGTCCAAGATGTCTGCTCCGGCACCGGCGATTATGTGGTCGTTGCCGCCTCCGCCGACGAGGATCGCATCCCCGTCGGCGTTGTATAGGAATTCGTCGTCCCATGTACCATAAATGACGTCATTTCCCCCCTCTTCCGTCCAGTATGGCGAGAACGGTCACGCCGACTCTCAAGGCTTCCGCGTTATCCGTGCCGATGCCGTACCATGCCGAGTTACAGATGCCCATAACCCACTCATTGGGCGGAAAATCCGGAAACTGGTAAACAGGCTGGTCGATCACCGGCAAGCCGCCGGAATCAATTACCCAATCGAGGGTGGGGTCAAGCTGAATGAAGGTCTCACGGAACGACAGATAGCCGGGCGTAGTAGTCCCGATACCGGCACCACGAAGGATACGCGCGAACTCGCCGATGATCTGTCTGCCCTGTGCCGGGTCATCCGCCAAGCCCGCCTGAAGGTCAATCAACACACCGGCTACCGTGTTGAGATCGACCTTAACTACCTGCCGCTCATCATCCCAGGCACAGGTCACTCGCTGCAACAAATCCTTGAAGTGGGTCTGGATCATTAATTGGGTGTACATCAGCTCAAATATTTCGCTGTACGATGCATTGATCAATACGGCAGCCTCATGTATCGGGTTTGGCCCGTACCATCCCACAAACGATTCACCAAACAGTTTTTCCAGCGTTGCCGGCTTTCGTGCGTCCACCTCGCTGCCCTTGCTTGTGGGGTCTATGTTCTCTGTGCCGGTCCATTTGAAAAGGATGCGTTCCATCAAAACGCCACGCCGGGTCGGGTCGGCAGCATCCCGGAATTGCTCCACAAGGGACTGTAATTGACCGCCGGTGTCTTTAACCATTGATTGATGAAGGTCGTACACGACCCCACATCCCCACAAATACGGTAGAGACGCGATGGCATCAGGCACGTCAAGCGATGCATCGGCTATGGAATAGGCGTGGTCCGATCGAAGATTATACTCTGCTATCTCACCCACGCTGCCGTCAGCCTTCTCAAAACTGCCGGTCCTCGTTTGCGTGTTGCCTTGTGCGTCCGTGGCACTGGTAATCGTTGAATCAATATCGATGGCCTTGATCCCAAGATCGTCGAGGGTATGAAGCTCACCGGCAGATGTATACCCATCTCCGTCGGCGTCCTGCCAGACCATCAACTGCGCGTAAGCCGGGTCATTCTTATCTATCGTCCCGTCGGCGTTACCGTCAAGATCGGCAAGGGCCTCAAAACCATTGGAGGCAGGTGTTCCCGTCGCCAACACGGTATGGTCGCCAAACAATTCCCGGCCGTCGTTAATGATGCCGTCGCCGTTTCGATCCATGACGAGCAACCCGTCGTCGCTGCCTACCCATCCCGTGAGTTCCGCGAAGCCGTTTCCATCGTGGTCGAAATGCGCACCTGTATCAAGGTTGGTTGTCTCTATGCCGTCACCGTCCAGGTCAACAATGAGAGGGTCTTGGCGAGGAGGGTTCTTTACCGGGCCCTTGGAACGGCGGAAATGGCCCCTAGCATCGCCGTAAGGCCGCACGACCCAAGGAGGGGGAAATAGTGGTGGGGGGAGGTGCGGTTCCGCAGGCGGTTCGTCCGGACCGGGTGACGGAAGAATTAGGAAAGTCCGGCGGTACAACGGGCAGATCCTGCCAGTATGGATGGGGATCATGTGTCAGTTGGTCCAACAGCTTAACCGTAAGTTCAGACACGGTCTGAATGACCCAAAACCAGAAGTTTGGTTTGATATCTATGCCCATGAGTTTGCTCCTGTTGTGTTTTGACTCGGTCCAAATACACGCAGTATCTTTCGCCATGCCTGGGTGCCAGGGTCCGCTGCAACGCTGCGTTAGGTTGCAAGAAAAGAGATAATGTAGACTATACCGCACAATAAGCTCCCACACGTGTTTGCCAAGCCGGTTACTATTATTGCTCTTTTCTTGTCCTTCTTCTCCCACTCCATAAGGCACATGGAAAGGACCAGCAACCGCCATACGGCGCCCAGGCCCCAGCCGGGACCCCATGGTGAATAAAACAAGCCGCCCAATATGACACCGGAAGCGACCCCGATCCAAAGCGTCTTGCGAATTCGACGTTGCAGCACCCGCATGACGGGCCGCATGATGAATACTTCAATCCATGGATCCGCTATGGAAGAAAGTATACGTGCCGTATGTGAGAATTCCGGCGGGGGTCCCAACCATCCGTAGACACCCAGCTTAATGAACATGATACCAACAATGATCTCAGGTATCGCGGACACGAGCCCGGCACGTAAGACATATTTCGGTATAGACTGATTAGTGTCTGCCAACATTCGGAGTATTCGATTCATCTAGGCTCCTATAGCCGCCATCGTTGTTCGGGCATGGCATAGCGTGCCGCCCCTTTGCTGAATTGCGCATGTCCTGCCCTGGTGTTTGTGCTGTCAGGTCTCGTGCGGCCGTCTAGCGGCGCAATCCTAAGGCGCATCGGTCTCTTTCTCTGGTGCGGGGGATTCGTGCCGCAAGTTTTCCGATACGCCTTGCGGCTTGGGACGAAAGCGCCCCCTCATTAAGAGGACTACGAACAGAAATGCCTGGAAAAGGCTGATGCGTGCCGCATAGCCCCAATCGTAACTCCCTACAATGATTTGATAGAAAAAATTCCCGGACATCATACACAGCGTATCGAGGAAAGCTCGCCACACGCGTCACCTCATTACTTACGGCTTAGTGGCCCTGGATCAACGTAATGGGCCCGTGCCGGAGAAATATGGGAGGAATTCGATAGTTGCATTCCTCTATCTACCTCAGGCCTACGGAGTTTGCGTCGTCATGGCCCACGCGGTCGGGCAGCGACAGCGAATACCGCGGCCCTCGATCCCTCAAACGCAGCTAGGTCCACAGCATCGACGAACTGCTGCACAAGATACTTCAACCGGCCCGTGGCGTCCTTCGCGACTGCTTTATGAAGATCGTCAACGTTGCCGTAGCCCCACAGGTTCGGAAGCTCCGCGATGTCTTCGGCCTCATCAACCCAGTCGTTGGGAATTGCATAGGTCGTATCACGTTGAAAATTGTATTCGCCTATTTCACCCGTGGACCCGTCATCCTTCTCAAAGCTTCCAAGCCTGGTCTGCGTGTTGCCTTGCGGGTCCGCGACGTTTGTTACCGTCGAACCTAGCCCGATGGACTTGATGCCGAGATCTTCAAGCGTATGAAGCTCTTCCGGCAACGAGTACCCGTCCCCATCCTCGTCCGTCCAAACCTGAAGCTCAGAAAACACCGCGTCAGCGGCATCGATCCGACCATCTCCATTGTCGTCCCATTCAGCCAGCGCCCGAAAACCGTTGGGCGCCTTCGAGCCGTCTTTCAGTACAGTCTGATCGCCGAACAACTCCTTACCATCATTGATGATACCGTCACCGTTTTTGTCCATCGCCAAGAAACCATTGCCCGGGCCAACCCAGCCGGTATGCTCCGCAAACCCGTCCCCGGCCATGTCAAAGTACGGACCGTTTTGGATACCGATTGTGTCGAAGCCGTTACCGTCAAGATCCAGTACCAGTGGATCGCGGCGGGGGGCTATGGCGGCGGCCGCAGGCCCGAAGGGGTCCGACGGGGGCGGCGAACACGGTGTATCCCCTGGCGGGGTGCATTGGACGAAGGCGTCGAGAAGGATGCGTTCAAGGCTGGTAGTGGGTGTTAGGCCTGGCGGTAGACATGCCGGCGGCTTGCGCGCCTGAGGTTTAAGAC
>JAZDOF010000664.1:0-2999 GCA_043799015.1 Pseudomonadota bacterium
ATCGATATTATGGCGGTTGCTGAAATTAATGTCCGTTTAAGGACTCGGACATCGTCTTAGCTTCTGACGGTAAATCCCCCCGACCCCCCCTTTACAAAATGGGGGTAATCATGCGTCCCCATGCGGCATTTTGGCCCCCCCCCCCTTACCGGGCTCCCGGTAAAGGGGGGTGGGGGGGGATTTGGCTGTTTCGGACAAAACTTTCGGCAACCAGTATATGTTCTATGTGAAAAGCCGCCTTACCTTGCGTTCCGGACCAAGTCCATGGTCCGCCTGAGCCGGTCGGTGACTATCTTCTCGATCACGGTTCCTTTCTTGGCTGCTATGTCCTGTATGAATTCAGCAACATCCCGGTCCAAATAGACCGGAAAATTCAGTTCTACGTCCGGGTGGAAGAACTTGGCACGCTCACCTTTCGAGAAATCGTGCTCTTGTTTCATAGATCTCGCTCCTGTTCGGTAGGGCTGCCCTCCCATCCGACATGCATTCCGGCAGGTTCGTGCATGCCCATCACAGCCTGCCCGTGAAAAGCCGAGCCGATATCGTATCTACCGCCCGCAACCCCCTTTATATTCCGTCCGGGCGTCGGGCGCGACGATACGGACGTACGATTCCATTTCGTCCAGGTGTCGCTCCATCACGGCCGGATCGATTCCGGGAACCCCGTACACGGTGAACAGCACGCGGGTTGTTCCGTCATTGATCATGGTCCGTTTGTCGGGACCGTAGACTATGCTGGAAATCACGCCTTCCGAATCCGCGATGAACATGTCGCCGGGCTTGAGCTCGTCCTCCTTTCCGTTCAGCATGACGTACCGGCGGTCGCCTTTCGACACGTCCAATACAACAGGAGGGCGGATCACGTCCAGGTCGTGGCCGGCGGTAAGAAGCATGTTGTGGAGTTCGGCCATGAACATGGTTTCCACCAACGCAGCGGTGCGGGGGATGGACTTGCCTTTGAACATGATGGATTCGAGCTGATTGAGCACATGATAGGTCTTCTTGAACCGTTTGTAATAGGCTGTGTAGGCCCGGATTTCGGGGAGGTTCTTCAATTCTCCCTTGTCCTTGCACAAAGCCCTCAGCTTCGTCTCAATTTCGGCCTTCTTCGCGTCCAGTTGCGGATGGGATGTGGGGTTGACGACCCCGCCCATCGCGAGAACCCCGACGCATGCATCGGGATAGGCCTTCTTCCAATCGTCCGTTACGATAAGCATATAGCATCCTCCTACGATTCATGCCGAGCGGCTTCAAAGCTCAACTCACCCCTTTGGTCGATGGTGACCCGGCTCTGCTTGACCATGAGAAGAGCGATTTCGGACGGCATTTTGTATAATGGATTGTCCGAAGTGCTCCAATCCGTTCCCAGCGCCTCGTTCCACAGCTCGATAAGCTGATTGAAGGACGGGCCGCCGGATTTTGCCGCGGTCGCGACGATCTTGGCCAGTTCCTCCGAACCGGCCACCCTGGGACCCCGGGACCTGAACCGCCAGGCGGTTATGTTCAGCTCGTTCCGTAGGAGCTTGAGGTTCAACGCCTCGTCCAGCGAGCGCCGCAGCGGGGCGAACACTTGTTGCTCCGCGGTGATCCGCGAAGCGTAAGCCGTGGCCAGATTGTACGTTTCGGTGCCGCCGAGGTGAAGAGGCGGAAGCCTGAACGCCCTGCGGATCATCTCATCGCTGTAAGTAAGGAACTCCTTGAACATATAGTCTTCGGCCCGCGCATGTCTCAACTGGTGAATCTGCACGGCAGACCGTCGGGAATCCTGGGACATGCCCAACAGGTTGGGCTCGGCCTGCAAGATGCATACACGGTTGAACTTGCCGGGATCGCGCCAGCTTTCGATCGTGTTTTCAATCTCATCCAGACTCGCGTCCGTTAGTTGGCCGTCCTCCACCACGATCAACATGGGCGGAATGCCCTGGTTGTTGAACAGGTCGTAGTTGACGAAGTGCGCCAACGACCGGGCTTTGACCACGGAAAGGCAACCGATCCATCGCGGCGCGCCGTAATCGAAGTTGCGAAAAGGGACCTTGAACCACCACAATTCAGTGGCCGCTTCCTTCGGCGTCTCCGAATAGTCGCCCGTGACTGCGTCCAGCCCTCTGGGATCGCCGAACTCCTTATACCATCGGACGCTTCCGTCCGGAAGACTCCTGGCATAGCGTCGGAATTTCTTCCTACGGGTTACGAGCACCGGTTCACCGTCCCGTGGAAGACGAATACGGTAAGGCGTACGATCGCGGTCCTGCCTGCTCATCCGAAGGTAAGTGATGGGAACATGGTATATCTGTTCCACCATTCCGGTTGTCGCACTGCGTACGATTTCCAACGCGGCGTTGCCCACGCTTTCCAAATCGCATCTCAAGCGTTTGCGCACGCTGATGAACGACCCATCTTCGTTGACGTTGTCGAAGAAATCCCGGAGCCTTCTCAGGATCGCCCGGTTCTCGGGCGCCTCTCTTTCCGTGTCGGGCCCGGTGAACTGAAAATCGTGTCCGTTGCCGTCAACGCCCTGAGCCATGGCCGTAATGCAGCTTTGGAGCGTGTCGGACTCTTCGACCAGGTCAAACAGGTCCTTGAACTTGTATCGCGGCTCCAGAAGGCCGAGTCTATCGTATCTGTTTTGGAAGGGATCAGGGTCGCTGTCGCTCCCTTGGCGCTCGATGATTTGCTCGTCCTTCAGCCGAGCCTGGATCGCGGCCCGGCCCTTTTGTCGAAGGGCCCTAAAATGCCCGTCCTTCTCCTTCAAAAGCTCGAGTATGCGGGCTGGGTTCGGCGTGTCGCCGCGTTCGTGGGAAGAGGTGATCTCAGGCAATGTGATATCTCCATGGATGGTGAGATCGGATGATGGATATGGGGAAAGCCCCCCTGGGCCGTAAAATAGCCGCAGGCTGATGAAATTCCGTAAAAGATAGGGTGATATTGATAACCGTTTGTGCACAACATTGTTTTTGCCTCGTATGTCGGCCGGCCCGGGGTTAAAGAAACCGTCTTAA
>JAZDOF010000682.1:0-2149 GCA_043799015.1 Pseudomonadota bacterium
GCCCGAGGCCGCCAAATAGAAGACCAGGGCGAATCTAAAAAAAGTCAGATCCACTCGGAGTCACCTTGAGCACGGGGAATTTCAAGGGCATGATCGACTGCGGGTTCCGGATCTATCTGAGCGGGCAGCAGCCTTCTCAGAAGAGCTATGATACTCTCCCGGTCCCTATCCTTAATCTCGCGCAGGACTTCGGGGTCCGTCAATCTCATAAAGATTTTCTTATTTTCATCCGATGATCGCCCAATGTCAATTACGGGCTTTCGTAAGAAGCCTACCAGCCGGGCCATGATTGCGTATTCCGGGCCTAGATGTCGTTCCAGGTCTTCCCGGATTCTGCGAGCCAGCGACGGCGATGCTCCCCCCGTGCTTATCGCGACGGTAATATCGCCCTGTCTTACGACTGCGGGGACTATGAACGTACACAGGTCCGGTACGTCGGCTATGTTGCACGGAATGCCCCGATTGACGGCATATTCGTGAATGCGGACGTTAACCTCTCTATCGTCCGTGGCCCCGAAGACCAGAGCAGGGTGATAGGTATCCGGAAACATGTCTTCCGAAAAGCCCAATCCAATCCAAACCGCATAGCCGCGCATTGCGATGCGCTCGATTTCGGGGACGGCTGCAGGAGAGACGACCGTAACCTTTGCCCCGCATTGCAGCAAGCTTTCGACTTTGCGAAGAGCAACCACACCCCCTCCCACAACAAGGACTTCCTTGTCGTGCAAATTCATCATGAGCGGGTAGGGTTTCACGAGCGGCCTCCGTGTTATGGTAAGCGGCAGAACTATAGATCAGGCTCCCTAACGGGTCAACACCGCGGGTCGGGGCTTTCCGCCGCATCCAACCACTCTGCAAGGGCCGCCGTGTCGGGGCTATCGAACAAATCCTCTCCGGGTCGCTCTAAGCCCTCCACGGGCAGGCGACCTACTTGATCGAGTACTTTGAGGTCGATATCGGAGAACTTCCGGAGGAGCATTCGAATCATTAAGGAGGCCGCTTCCTGGCGCCTTCCTTCGCTGATCCCCTCCCGCCTGCCCTCCGACAGGCCCTTCCGCATGCCTTCTTCAATCCACTGCTCGGCCATTCTAGTCATAAACTTGTCTCCTGTCTCGGGAAAGGCCTCCAAAACGGCCCTGCGGTAATCTTCGAGCGTCACCTTGTCCGTGGCAGCGCTCAGGTGGGGATTGGTAATATCGGACAAGGATGATTCTCTATTCCGCAACGTCGGGATAACCTCAGCAGCCCTCAATACTCGGCATGGGGTATAATCAACCGCATGGATGTACCCTTTCCCGGCTCGGACTCCACCTCCACGTATCCCAGATGCTCCTGGGCGATGCGTTCCACTATGGCCAACCCCATACCGTCGGCCGTGGTCTTCGTCGAAAAGAAAGGATCGAAGATGAACTGGAGGTCCTGATCCGATATCCCGGGGCCCGAATCCCGCACCTCAAAGACCAGACCCGCTTCAGTGCTCCGAAAACCGAGCGCCACGTCTCCCGCTTCTTCCGAAAAGTCAACGGCGTTTTCTATAATCCGGATTATTCCCATTTTGACTAGCGAAGGATCCAGCATCGCAGTGAATCCCGAGGGCGCGGGGTTCATTATGGAGAGTCGGATGTTCTTTACGGCGAGTATGGGCACGGCGTCGGCCGCAATGACGTTCAGCAGGTCCCCGATATCGCAATGGATGGGATTCAACGAAGGCAGGTCGCAGTAATGTTGGATCTCTTGGACCATTTCCTCGAGACGTCGTGAATTGGCCACAATGTTGCCGGCGTAGTGCCTCGTCTTGTCGGAGTTTTCCTTGTCCCGGAAGATGCGCAGGGCAAACCCGCCGATGCTGACGACGGGATTGATTATTTCGTGCGCGACTCCCATGGCAAGCTTTCTCAGACTTTGGGCCTTCTCCTTCGCAATACGCGCCTTGGCTTCGCTCAGCCTGCGTTCCTTAAGGCGCAGGTCCCACACTTCCGTTATGTCCTTGAATAGGGCTACGAACCCAACGAACGTACTCTCGTGTTCACTCACATCAAGGAGGTAAGAAGTGGTGGCTGCAAGTCTACGTAAGGAACCGTCGGGGTGATGGTAAGCAACCTCGTGGTAATCGTTGACGCTCTTCTGCCAAACCGCATCAATAAAGATT
>JAZDOF010000067.1:0-2268 GCA_043799015.1 Pseudomonadota bacterium
ATTCGCCTCTTCTTCAGTGAGAAGGCGGGTAATGAATTCCTCCGGTCGTTGGTCCCGAGCCCTTTCAACAGCTTCGACCAGGACGATTTCCTCCGAAATCATGCCGGGGAAAGGTGGGTGTTCCTTAAGCTCCATCATTTCAACTCCCATGAGGGAGACCAGCACCCTGCCGTGTTTGTCCGTGACGACCCCGTCGTAGGTCAAAGCTCGCCGGCCGCCGGCCTTGTCCGAGGCTGATTCCTTTACAAGGCGAATTTCGCCTCCGGCCGGCTCGCCGTCGGTCTCATGAAGGGTCACGGATGCAACACCCGTCGGCAGTGAGGTGATTTCTCCGCTGTCCACACCGTATCCCGCGGCGGTTTGAAACACGGCCTCGATAACCGCAGGCAAGGAATCGGTGAACATATCCGGCGTTTCCGGCGTGTTCCGGAACACGAACTTAATCCGTTTGTTCTCGCGGTCGAACAGTAATCGGTCGAGATACATGAAGGCCGGCCCGTGGAAGAAAACAGCGTAGATGTCCTTCGCGCCCACTAAAGAATACCGGTTCCACGGCTCCTCGTGATGAATCACCGCAGGCGCCTTGGGACGCAATACGATCAATGCCTCGTGATGGAGTCGCTCGGCCCCCACCCGTCTCCCCTTGGGATCGGTGAACCAGGAAAAAGTCCGGGCCGCGTATGCGGTTTCACCATCCGGTCCGTCGGCAGTGCGCGTCACTTCCACGAAGGCCTCGATGGGGTCGCTCTTGAACACCTTCAAGGCCCCGTGAAACCTTACATCCGCAAATCCGGCGTCCGCGGCTTTCGGGTCCAGGAGTGCGGCGGCCGATCTCATGACCTCCATGGCGCCAACCCCGGGGAACACGGCCGCCCGGTCAATACGATGATGATCCAGGACCGGATGCTTCGGGTCCATCATGATGGATACCTTGAGGTATTCACCGGGAATTTCCGATACGATACGCGCTTCCTGGCCCGCCAATCGCACGGCCTCACCGATCCTTCCGGCCGGAGCGCCGAACGCGTCCACGGTGAAAGGCCCCATTCGCCCCGCGGCCAGTACTTCGCAAGGCCCCGTGGTACGCCCTAAGTCCCTTGCGAACAGTTTCACGCCGGTCTCAGGCTGTATGAAGTCGATTCCCGCGGCTTCCAGGGTTTGTTGCACGCCGCCCCGTGTTGCCATGCCGATTTCAGACCAAGGGGCCCAGTCGATAATGCTGATCTTGGCGTCCATGTTCCGCTCGGCACGTCTCAACAAATGGGCCAGAGCATCATTGGCCGCGGAGTAATCCACTTGGGCCATATTCCCGAACCGACCTGAAACGCTGCCGAACCCGACGATCCGCCCGGGGGGCATGCCGTGGCGATCAAGGGCATCCAAGAGGTTGCGCATTCCGTCCACCTTGACCGATACCACGGCCTCCATTCCCTCGACGGTCTTGCTTCTCAGAGCACGGCTTTGGTCGATACCCGCGGCATGGACCACGAGGTCCACCCGGCCGCAGAGGCGCGACACCTCGCCGATCACCGCGTCCACGGCTTCTTTGTCGCGAATGTCCGTTGAACGATAGATGACTTCGCTCTCCATGCGCCGCAGTTCACGGACGGTGCGGTAAACCTCGGCCTCGGACCGTAGCTCGGCCAGCTCCCGGTCAACCATTACGGGCTTGGGCGTACCTTCGCGCTTCATCCGTTCTATAATTCGACTCTTCTCTTCAGTCCATTGCTCCGGCGTGTGATCGGCGAGCTTTGCGGCACGTTCGGACAGGTCGGTCCGCCCCAATATCACGAAAGTGAGTCGTTCGATTCGGGCGAGATGTAGCAGGCAGGCCGCTGTGATGCCTCTCGCTCCTCCGCTGACCAGGACCACTTCCTCCGGTTTCAGGTGAGGCCCCTGGATCGGCTCCGTGACGGGAGCCAGCCGAATGGACGTCAACGTCCCGTCCGCATCCGCACCGGTTTCGGTTGGGAATTCTTCAGTGAGGCTGCGTGCGATTATGGCCGCCGCTTTGTCCGGGGTCAAATCCGGGTGAAGGTCAAGGACGCGCACTCGAGAATCGGGGAACTCGCGGGCAAACGCCTTTGTCGCGCCGCTCACGCCGCCGGCAATGTAGCCGTCCTCCGCAGGGTCTCGAAAGCCGAACGCCCCGTCTTCAGAGACCGCCGCGACGAGAAAAGCAGGCCCGGCCTCGAACGCGACCGCGCAAGCGTGGTATAGACCGAAGGATTTCTTGAGGCCAAGGCTGTCCTGAACCATGGGGAAGAG
>JAZDOF010000133.1:0-3068 GCA_043799015.1 Pseudomonadota bacterium
CGATAGCGTGAGATCCCTGGTGATCTCTATGTCTTTGAAATAACTGAATTCACCGTCGGCTGACATAAAGGTCCTCCACCTCTCCCAGATAGGCCTTGATGACCTCCGGGTTTTCCTGTACTTGCTGCGGCGTTCCGTCAGCAATCTTGACTCCGAAGTTGAGGGTCATCACGCGATCGGAAAGGTCCATAACCACGCCCATGTCGTGTTCCACCAACACGCACGTGACCTTCCACCGCTCGTCTTCATTAATGTCCACAATGAAACGGGCCATATCCTCCACTTCTTCCAGGTTCAAACCCGCCAACGGCTCGTCCAACAGGATGATCTCGGGCTTCAGAGCAAGTGCTCTGGCCAATTCCACCCGCTTTTGCAGCCCGTACGGAAGCATTCCGGTAACTTCGTGACGGACGGCCTCGATCTCCAGAAGGTCGATAATCTCTTCCTCGATGAATGCACGGGTTTCGATTTCTTCCTTCTTGGTCTTTCCCCAATAAAGACATGAGCTGATGATGCCGGATCGGAGGTGCATATGTCGGCCGAGGCGTATGTTGTCCAGGACGGTCATGCCGCCGAAAAGTTCGATCTTCTGAAAAGTTCGGGAGATCCCGAGACCCGCACGTCGGTGCGGCGACATTCGCGTGATTTCCTGGCCTTTGAAGAGCAGTTTACCTCGCTGAGGCCTGTACAACCCGTTGATACAATTCATCATACAGGTCTTCCCAGCCCCATTGGGCCCGATAATGGAAAAAATCTCGCCTCTGTGTACTTTGAAGCTTACATCTGTAAGAGCCGCAACCCCCCGGAATGATAAAAAAACACCCTGAGCATCCAGAATCACTTCCGACATTCGGCACCCCTTGTAGATAATCTACCGACGTTTCCGCGGCAGCGGGCAATATTCCCGAAATGTTTCGCCGGCTTGACCCCTTGGCTTTGAGAGACGGACAAGTCCTCCGCTTTCGATGTAGCGGCCGATTGGAAGCTGCGACGATAACAGACCGAAGCCTTCGGGTCAAGCTCAACCATATGTCCCAATGATCGCCTCGTCCGGACTCACCCGAAACAGGCGTCGTCGAAATCGACCTCGGCTGTTTGTCGGGCGGTAATCGTATACGCTCTCGATATCGTCCTACCCTCCAAACTGGGGAAAGCTCCGTCGCGTCATCAGTGGAACTGAAAGTCCCTCATGGGAGGCGGCTCTATCATGGATAAAGTCGAGTTGAAAAGTCAAGGTGAAAAATGGTATACAAGAACCATGTACCGCGTGTGTTACCTGGCCCTAAGCCCGTCACGGGCCTTCCTCGGCGCGGGCTGAAAATTCTTGCTTTGCCGTCGCTCCGGCACACAAAGGGGCCCACCGGCACGGTCCGGAGCTTGGGCGGGACGCCGATGAAAAAAGGAGCCTTCATGGCTTTCAGCTTGCCGAACCCTGTATGTGCCGGCCCAGGCCGTGTCTCATCGGCAGTCTATGAAAACAGTAAGTTCGGGATATCGAATTCCCCCCGCGTTTCGGTTTATCACCGACGCGTCTCCAGCCATGGACGGGAGTAGATGAAACAACACCGGGTACCGGCATTCAAAGACCTTCACCGGGATCCGTCGCGACTTACAATGTGAATACCCTTAAGCCGGGTCGGAAGACCGCAGCTTGATTTCAGCGCACTTCACGGATGTGTACGCAGAAGTTGATACATGGCTTAGGGACCGTTTTATTTAGACATACTGCCCAAGGCAAAGCACAACCTGTAGCCAAGGAGAAACCAGCATGGCCGACGATAGTACACTATTGAGATCGCTCAAGGATGGTGTTCTGACCCTCACCATAAACCGGCCGGAGGCCCTCAATTGTTTTAACATGGAGCTTCTTCGGCTGTTCGCCGGAACCGTAGGGGACTTGGCCTTTGACCCCGGGGTCAAAGTCGTTATCATTACCGGTTCCATACAAGGAAAAAGCGCGTTCAGCACCGGCGCGGACTTGAAGGAACGGGCCGGTATGAAGCCCGAAGAGGTTAGGCTCTACATCCAGACTATCCGCAATCTGTTTACCTCGGTCGAAGAACTACCTAAGCCGGTTATCGCGGCAGTGAACGGGTACGCGTTCGGTGGAGGCTTAGAACTTGCCCTCGCCTGCGACATAAGGCTTGCCTCGTCAAATGCCGTGGTGGGTTTGACCGAGACCAGTCTGGCCATAATCCCGGGGGCAGGCGGCACTCAGCGGCTACCGCGCATCGTCGGCATAGCCCGAGCAAAGGAGATGATCCTTCGGGCCAGACGCATCACCGCTCAAGAGGGTCTGGAAATCGGCCTCTTTCTTGAAGTGACCGAACAAGGGGACCTGCTGAAGCGAGCCGAAGAAATAGCGGCCGAGATTGCCGCTAATGGGCCGGTGGCGCTGGCACAGGCCAAGTTCGCGATTAATAAGGGCGTGGAAGTTAGTCTACCCATCGGCTTGGCCGTAGAATCCAACGCCTATGCGGTCACAATCCCTACTAAAGATAGGGTTGAAGGACTCACGGCCTTTCGCGAAAAAGGAAAGCCGGTATACACGGGCGAATGAACCGGCGGAACCGAATTCCGGCGACTTCGGACGGACCGAAGCGACGAGAGCGACGAGAGCGACGAGATCAATGCCGAGAGTGCCGGCCGGGCTTCCTATTGGGTGTGGTCGCTCCCGGCACCCTAAAGCAACGGAACGGGGTTGAGCAATAAGTGCATGAATCGGGCAATCGGTGTCGCCGCATTCCGATACTCCAACCAAAGGCGTGTTTCCAATCCGGCCGGAAACCGGTTCCCATACTCTTCGACATCACGTTGGGGTCCTTTGAATCAGCGGGCTCGGCCCCTCTTACACCGCGTGCCTCCACCGGTAAGCGACCGGCTATAGGCCGGTACGTGACAAGCCTAACTCTTATAAGGAGAATTTGCCTATGGCACACCACGAACTTAAGTATCCCAAGAAAGTCCAAATCAACGACATAACCGTGCGGGACGGGTTCCAGCATGAAGAAATATGGGTGCCTACGGAGGCCAAGCTGTACTACCTCGAGGAGCTGCTGTTGAGCGGC
>JAZDOF010000705.1:0-2684 GCA_043799015.1 Pseudomonadota bacterium
GCTGGAAAGCCTGCCCCACAAGAGTGAATGGTTACGGCACGGATTCACGCTTTCACGTCAAATCAAAGGATGAGACCGTGGCTTCGGCCCTACCGGCCGACCAAGAGAAGTGAGCAAAGGCCAAACACGGTATTTGTGCCGACAAGTACCAGGAACCTCTTGGTACACCACGACATGGGTGCTAGTCTACCGTCGTGAGGGTCAGATATTTGTACCTCGCGCATGTTCCTTGTTTGTATCCGACGAACACAGGGAGGAGAGGCCATGTCGCTATTCGGCCCTAAAAAATCCGACGAACCCGGATTGGCGAGTTCGGTTCCGTTCATATCACCCGTGAAGATCGCCTTCATCGCGGTAGCAATAGGTGCCGTGGTGGTGGTGGCTCTACTGGGCTCCCAACTGGCCTCGAACGTGCAAAGCGGCCAGTATGAGGTCAAGCAATCGTGGATCAGCGGAAAGGTCTCCGCAAAAATGGAGCCGGGCTGGTGGATCAAGCTTGGGACCATTCAACCGTGGCCAAAGGCGGAAACATTCTATTTCACGCGTGGACAGGACAGCAGGTTCGACGCGAAGGAGGACCACAGCATACGGGTCCAGTTCAACGAAGGCTCGGAATGCGACGTGTCCGGGACCTGCCGCGTGACTCTCCCCAGGTCGGAGTCGGAGGCGGTAGGCCTTACCGTTCACTACGGTTACAAGAACTGGGACGACCTGATGTACAAGCTCATTCTTCCACAAGTGCGCAAAGCCCTCATCCTCACGGCGAACCAAATGACCGCCCGCGAATCATACAGCGAGAAGCGCGCGGACTTCATCCACCTCACGGCGGACCAACTCGCCAACGGCCTTTATGCGTACGATGAGGTGGAGAAAGAGGTTGATGACCCGGTGACCGGGAAAAAGGTAAGACGGATCGTCAAAGTGATCCGCCGCGTTGACGGCAAACCGGTCAGGGACGCACACCCATTCAAGAGTCTTGGAGTGATCGTAGACAACGTGGAAATTCGCGGTTGGCACTATAGCGATAAGGTAAAGGCCCAAATCGAGAAACAACAACAGGCTTACATGGATATCCAGACCGCCATCGCCAACGCTCAGAAGGCTGAACAGGACAAGCTGACCGCGGAGGCCGAAGGAAAGGCAAAGGTGGCCCGGGCGCGGTACGAACAGGAAACCGTAAAGGCCCAAGAGGTGGTTAAGGCCCAAAAAGACCGGGAAGTCGCTGACATGAGGGCTCAACAGGATAAGCAAGTGGCTGAGATGAGAGGCCAACAAGAGTTGGCGGTTGCGTCCCTCAATGCCCAGGCCGCTCAACAAAAGAAACAGGCGGCGATCCTCGAAGCCCAGGGCGAGGCCGAAGCCAAGAGATTGAATCGTGACGCGGACAACTACGAGGCGCTGAAAATCCAGGCATCGGTGGACATCCATAAGGCGTGGGCCGAAGCCTACTCCAAACGCCGTGTTCCGCTCATCACAGGCGGAGAAGAAGGCAAGGGGCCCGAGCCCCAGGCAGGTTTGGCAGGTCAGAAAGGACTGGTCGATCTTCTTATACTCAAGTCCTTGGGCGTTGACCTCAACTTGCGGGACGGGCAACGCGACCCCGGTGTTCATCAGCAACAACCGGTGAAAAAGTAGAGGACTCATCCGGCAGGAGCTTACAGGAATGGTGGAGTTCTTGGTTATTCTTTTCGATTTCGTATCTGCCGTAGGTATTATTGCGGTCGCCTACATCATATACCGGAAATTTGTGGGACCTCCAGCGAAGCCCGATAGCGGGCATGCTACGGCATATGAAGAAGGCTTCAGCGACGCTGTGAAATACTTCGGCCTGAAGAAACTCTACGAAGAGGACCCTGTCCTGCGAGAGAGGATGCAGGAGGTTTTCGGCGAAGCCGGAATCACGCATCGCATAAAGGAATTGCTGGATCGGCCGCCCGAAAACAAACGATGAGGGCGAACGCCGGTCGGCGCACGGCAGGCTGAACCGGTAACCATTCAGTTATGAGCGGGAAAACCCGATCTCAACGTGGCGCAGGCTTTCCAGCCTGCGGATTTTGTGGGAGAAAGCTTCGGTAGGCCGGAAAGCCCCACGAGACTGAATGGTTACGCTGAACCGGACAAAGGCCCCAAAGGTAATCACTAATGGGCAAGGACATATCGAAGCTCGAAGAAGCCGCGCTTATCAGGTCGCACTTCAAGACCGCGATTGAGCAGGCCTATGAGGTCTATTGCGAATCCGAGGAGATTGCGGCATACGCCCGCTTGGAGATTTTTAGACTGTTGAACCTCAAGCCGGGTTCCGATTCCGAAGAAAACGCCCGCCTGGAACGCATCGAGGAAAAGACGGAAGTCCTGACGAGAACGAAAGAGAACATGTTCTTCATCCTCGATAAGATCCGGGAACTGGCACGGGACCGGGACAAATACATTTCCGACATATATATGAGTAAGAAGATCATAGACCTCCAAGAAAGGTTGGGCAACCTGACCCCCTGGCTCAAGGACCTGTCCATAGATGTGCAGAGCAGGGCTGAGACCGCTAAACTGAATGCCAAGATCTCCTCGGAGATCGGCAGGGCCGTGAAGCGATAATGACTGAAACCACGGGCCGCAAACCTTTGAAGTGCCCAAAGTGCGGCTTTGGGAGGGCTAAGTCCGCGATCCAATGCGCCAATTGCGGGTTG
>JAZDOF010000741.1:0-7267 GCA_043799015.1 Pseudomonadota bacterium
CTCCATTCCTTTGAACCCCACGGGAGCATTTGTCGTCTGATAAGACGCTCCAGCCGAACGGCCTCCGCCTTCAACCGGCCGTAGTGGTCAGCATCGGTCCCGTCCGAACACGTGCGACCGTTGAACTCCAACACCCCGAGAATTGTCGCCATGGCGGACACCCGGGACAGTGCCCCTGTGGATGGAGTGAGGTCCGTATCCGACAGCCGCAACAGTTGAGACTTGAAATATGCCTTGGTTTCTTCGTCGAGGCAACCCCGTTCGTCTTTGCGGGCCGCATAGATGGTCTGAAACATGATGTCCGAAGGTTGCTCCCGTGCTGCTTGACGCAGCTCACGGTCCAATTCCGGGGCCGACTTACCCACCGTCTGAAGCTGGAACAGGGACGCCACCAGAGTCCGGATGCCGTTATCGGGATACCATAGACAATCCGGGCCTTGGATTTCTCCGAGGCACTCAAGCTTGGAAGAGTCGTGCCGGAGAAACACCGCGCCGAACGCGTCCAGGTACGCGATTCGCCACGTGGGTGAACGCATCAGGGCATCGATGAGCCGGCCGTGTGAAGGTACCCTCGTAAGTACCACCGCGGATACTTCGTTGTCGTCCAACAAATCGAAGGCACGCGGGGTTACGTGTATGACCGCGTCGTATTCTCTCTTTACGATATCGGGGTAAATACTCTGACACCGGACATCCAGAAAGACCTGAATGTTAGGAACGTAGAACCGCAATGCCGCCGCGGCCGTCCAGGTCGCGAATACCCGTCCGCCGATCTGATTGTGCCCAAGAAAATTTGAGATGCCCCGTAACTGGGATGCCAAAGGACCCATGACGTATCCGGCCGGGGAATACCCCTCGGCACCGAAAGCTTGGGCCGTATATGGTCGGATCGTGTGGGCCCAAAAGAAAAGCGACAGACCGATGAGCGCCATCGTGGCCGGAATCACGGACCACGGGCTGACGCCGGCGGCATGAGAAGCCCCGGACCGCGGTCCTGATCCCCGATTGGACCGGAGCGCGGCGACCCAAGCCCCTGCAAGATAGGCCAACGTGGGAATTACGGTAAGCCCCGTAAACAGGACCGTTCTGCCGAAGCGGAGCGTGATCGTAAGCATTGCCAGGCTCACCACGGCCTCCAATGCGAGTCTCCTACCCTTTGTTCCGTCGGGATCGTCCGTACTCGGCAGCAACGCGGACAAACCGCCTCTCACCCATGTGGATAGGGCGAAGAACAGCATCATGAACGTGAGAAGGACAAACGGTATGCCGGCCTGACCCCCGTACAGGCGAAAACCGCCTGCCTCGTCTAAGGTTATCAATGGTGCCCACCATGCGACCTGGTCCGTCCAGTATTCCGAACCCGCCTGGTGGAAAGGCATGGCGAGGTTTGCCGAGCCGAATGGATTGGCAAATGCAGCGATGGGCACGCACAAGAGCCAGGTGGCGAACCACGCCGTCAAGTTGCGTCCGGCCGTACTCGAGAAGCCGTATGAGGTATGGAGACCTTGCCCTTCATTCTTTCCTGGTTGCGTCCGGTCCCGCTCCGAATCTTTCGGCGTCCGGCCGGGTTGTGGAAAGTGCGGTTGCCTCAACGACGAGCGACGGTCCGCAACGTACCACACCGCCTCCAAAGCGACCTTCATTCCGAGAATCATGAATCCTAGAGGAAATGAGCCGTGTGTGTTGCTCCAAAGAGCCATCACCAGGAGGCAGCCGGCCTGCACGTACGGCCCACGCTTCGGACCGGCGGTTATCAGTGTCGTGAGGATAAGGAGCAAGAGACAGGCAAAATTTTCGGACCTGATCGCCGTAAACGCGGAGACGGCATGCAGGCCGAGGATAAGGGCTCCGAGCCCCGCGATGGTCGATGTGCCGAGCCGGCGGCATCTAAGGTATAGTAGGGGGACACCTGCGACGATGAGGGTTCCTTTAAGCAGGAAAGGCCCCCACTCCTGTAAATAAAGGTATGAGAGATAGAGAACAAGCCCGCTCAACCATCCCTGGTCAACCCAGGTGCGTCCTTCAGTCTTGAACGACCACTGATCCGGAAGTCCCATAGCCCCCGTGAACGCGTCCCTTCCGCCGCACAGGGCCATGAAAAGGGTGTCGTTGTAGTGCCTGCCGCCCCAAACGATACAGACCGTGACGCAAAGGCACGCGATAAGCAGCGCCGGCACGGCGTACCCTATTTGAAAATGGGGCGGGCGTGGAGGAAAGGTGGCCAACGGGCGCTCCTCATGATGATAACGCCCATTCTTGCACAAAACACGGCCGGTTTGAAACCCGTAGCCGTTGCGACCTGCCGGTTGAACGGCCGGCGGCCCGAAGGGCATGTCGGACAAAGAGGGCACACGGACGTCAACTTAGTTTACATTATTTATTCCAAATAAAACCATATGTTATGACCGGCTTCCCCGTCCGGGGACCATTTTGGTCAGGCCCGCGTCGAAGGTTTGGGAATAATCTTTTGGATACCCCGTGTAAGTACTAGTGATTTCAGTATGGCCATGCATGGCATAGAGGTTGCATCCTCAAAAAGCGGACACACGAGAACGTAATGGGTCTCGAATTCCACATTAGTCCAGTTCCTGGGAGGGACCAGGTTGGAATAGCGTTAACGGACCCGAAAAGGTCGAAGAATTCCTCTGAAAGGAGCATCCAGTGTTTAGCAAGGTTAAGAACGCCAGGGGTTTCACACTGATCGAGTTGATGGTCGTCGTCGCCATCATCGGTATCATTCTTGCAGTCGCAGTCCCGTATTACTCTTCGTATAAGAAGGGCACATGCGACACCATGGCCGAGTCCGATACCAAGAATGTGGGCCTGGCCGTTGAGAAGTTCAAGAAAGACCTGTACGAGCAGGAGTGCATCGGTAAGCTGACCCTCGACGCGGGGCATTTCTCCTATATCGTGGGTAACTATTACGGCTTCCGCGGCACCAACACCAAGTGCCAGGTAAATGTGGACACGGCTCAGACCGACACCAACAACGCGAGTGTAATTAGAGGCTGGGCGGCCAACGGTTCCGAGCCCAAGGGCGCAGGCACACGGTACATCTATCGTGCACGTTTCAGTGACGGTTCACGTCTCCCGACTCTGTCCGAAGCTCCGGGCGGCGGCGCTCTCTATGGCCAGCCCGACCATTGGTGCTTCACCGAGTCCATCACGGAGCGCGTGGATTCTACCGGTGCAGCGGCTGTGTGCCAGTGGCGTACCCCGAGCCAGGTGTCCTGCCCCAGCGTTCCCTAATCTCACTCGAGAGTGTAGAGACCGCAAAGGCAACCCCAAAGCCTGTCCCCCACGGGACGGGCTTTTTCCGTTCTACTTCTGCTTATGGAATGCGACCGGAACCTGTGTTTATTGCCCTTTTTGTCAATGGGGGTGGGGGATGGGCGCTAAAATAAGTGATGAGACCGCGCCATGGGTTGAAACCCATGGCTACCCATAATTGCGCCCATGTAGGGCGCCAAGAGGGGAGTCAGCGGCACAGGGGGCGATGCAAGCTCGATCCCGCCAAAATGTCACGAAAACAGGCCATGATATACCTAATACTTGGACCGATATATTGATTTGATTCCCGCGCCTCATCCTCCGGGGCGAAAACTCCGGGGTACTCACATTCCGCCCCCTCGGGATTCTGGGATCGGGGTAACGACCGACCCGGAACAGCCCCTCTTGGCGCCCTACAGGGGCGCTTCCGTACGTAGCCATGGGTTTTTCAACCCATGGCGAAAGTTGGGCGGGAACCACGGCCCCATCCCTTACCTTTTGCGCCTATGGGGCAGGGGGCATGACCACGATGGAACTCAATCCAAAGCGGGATGGTCGGAAACAATTAGTAGGAGAAATAATGACGCTTGTCCAATTCCCGTGGACCTGGTACCATGCCGTTCCCTGGAAGTAGTCTTCGAAAACGGCCTCGCTCAAGAACCATCAAAGGCGCGGTTTTCCGCAGACACCGGTGCAGGATGATTCCTCGCGGTTCTTTAGGAGTTCGAACCGAGGGGGGGCCGCCGGTGGATCGGGATTGCGCCGGTCTCCGGTGACGGATCATTCAAGGAGGCGAAAAATGCTGGTCAAGTACTGGATGAAACGGGATTATACCGTCGTGGACGCAAACGACTCGGTGAACAAGGCCCTAAAACGTTTGAAGGAGCATCGGCTTCGCTTCCTTCCCGTGGTTGAGGAAAGGAAACTGGTCGGCGTCGTCAGCGAGGGGGACATCAAGAAGGGCTTGCGGAGAGAGTCTCCGTTCCGGCACATCGATGAGTGGATGGTAAGGGACACCCCCTTGAGGGTCCGGGATGTCATGAATTCGAAGCCGGTTACCGTAACGCCCGAACTCACGATGGAGGAAGTTGTGAGGGTGCTCCTGGAAAACAGGATCCCCGGGGCCCCCGTGATAGATGAAGACGGCAGAGTGCTGGGGACCATCACCGAGGCCGACCTGTATCGAGCCCTCATAGCCTTGTGCGGATTCATGGAACGAGGCACGCAGTTCGCCTTTGAATTGGAGGATAGGCCGGGATCGCTCAAGGAAATTACCGACGTGATCAGAGAGCACGGCGGCCGTATTGCCGGTATTTTGACGTCCTACGACACCGCTCCGCCCGGGTACCGACATGCTTATATCCGCGTTTTTGGAATTGACCCGGACAAGGCAAACGAGCTAAGTAAGGTATTGTCCCGGCAGGCTAAGATGATTTACAACAGGCATACCGAAGTGTGAACCTGCCATGCCTCGGAGGGACATGAGGGGAGCTTTCGGCACGGAGGCTCGCCTGGTGCGCTCCTGCCGTCGTACGGTCCGGGACCGGCGGACCGGATTCGATAAGCCGCCGGAGGGGTGACGCTCGAAAGGAGGTTCGGCCGTGAATGATTCGGTGAAATGGTACGATGCCCATTTGAAGGACTTTCAACGGTTCGCCCACATACGTAGTATGGAAGAATACGAGAGGTTGCACGAGAAATCCATCGCGCACGCGGACGAATTCTGGTCCCTTGCGGCCGAGAAGTACCTGTCTTGGTACAAGAAATGGGATTTCGTACTCCGGTATGATTTCAACGCGGCACAAATCGAATGGTTCGGCGGCGGCCTGTTGAACGCGTCGTACAATTGCCTCGATAAACATCTCGACAAGCTCGGAAATAAGGTCGCGTACTATTGGGAGGGAGACCGCCCTGGTGAATCCAGGGTCGTCACTTACCTGGATCTATATAACGACGTCAACAAGTTCGCCGCGGTCCTCAAATCCAGGGGCGTGAAGAAGGGTGATCGGGTAATCATTTACATGCCCATGATCGTGGAACTACCCGTGGCCATGCTGGCGTGCGCTCGTATCGGCGCGATTCACAGCGTCGTGTTCGGCGGCTTCAGTGCGGAGTCCATCGCAAATCGCGTGCTGGATTGCGGGGCCAAGGTGGTCATTACGGTAGACGGGGGCTACCGGGCCGGAAAGGAGCTGCCGCTGAAACGGACGGTTGATGTCGCGTTGGAACGGTGCCCGGAAGTGGAGACGGTTGTCGTCTTTTCCCGATGCGGCGCGGAGCTCAAGCTTGACCCGGACAAAGAGATATGGTGGCACGAGGCCATGAGCGACCCCTCCTTGCCCACGTATGTGGAGCCGGAGCCCATGTCGGCGGAGGACCCTCTTTTCATACTGTACACGAGCGGCAGCACGGGAAAGCCCAAGGGGGTGGTTCATACGCACGCAGGCTATCTCGTTTATGCGGCAATGACCACGGAACTGGTGTTCGATCTACGAGAAAACGAGACCTTTTGGTGTACCGCGGACATAGGTTGGATTACCGGGCACAGTTACACGGTTTACGGTCCGTTGATCGACGGTTTCACGTCGGTCCTCTTCGAGGGTGTCCCCAACTATCCTGACTTTGACCGATATTGGGAAATAGTGGAAAAATACCGCGTGGACAAATTCTACACCGCGCCCACGGTGATCCGTGCTCTGGCAAAGGAAGGGAGCGAACATGTGAAGAAGCATGACATATCCTCCCTTAAGCTGTTGGGCACGGTAGGTGAACCCATCAATCCCGAGGCTTGGCGTTGGTACTATCACCACGTAGGACGTGATTATTGTCCGATTATCGATACATGGTGGCAAACGGAAACCGGCGGGCACATGCTCACACCGCTCCCGGGAACGGCCCCGCTCAAACCCGGGTCCTGCTCTTTCCCGTTCTTCGGCGTGGATCCCGTGATACTGGACCCTGAGACCGGTCGCGAAACCGAATACCCCAATCAAGAAGGGGTCCTTTTCATAAAACGACCCTGGCCCGGGATGGCAAGAACGGTGTTCGGCGATCATGACAGATACAAGAAGACCTATTTCAGTGAGGTGGCGGGACTCTATTTTACCGGCGACGGGGCGAAGAAAGATGAGGATGGTTATTACTGGATTACGGGACGGGTGGATGACGTGCTCAACGTGTCCGGGCATCGCATGGGGACAGCGGAAGTCGAATCCGCCCTGGTGCTGCATGACAAGGTCGCGGAAGCAGCGGTGGTGGGTTTTCCCCATCCGGTAAAGGGCCAGGGCATCTACGCGTTCGTTATCCTTAACACCGGTGTGGAAAAAAGTGATGAGGTGAAGAAAGAACTGATCAACTTGGTTCGTAAACAGATCGGCCCCATAGCCACGCCCGACGTCATTCAATGGGCCGACGCGTTGCCCAAGACACGCAGCGGCAAAATCATGAGACGCCTGCTGCAAAAGATCGCGGCCGGCCTGGTGGAAGATCTCGGGGATACCGCCACGTTGTCCGAACCGTCCGTCATCGAAAAACTGGCCGCGGAAAGGACCACGATAGCGTAAACCTCCGATGAGCTTGAAAGTCGGAATTGTCCGAGACGACCGTTACCTGTTGCATCAGCCCGGGCTCATGCACCCCGAGCGACCGGAGCGCCTCCGAGTCGTGTACGAAATGTTGGACGGAGATTTCCGGGGGGAGGTCACGCTCATCCGCCCCGAAATGGCTACGCTGGAGGATCTTGAACGGGTACATACCCCTAATTATATTAAGAAAGTACTAAGGACCGCGGAACGCAGAATCACTTATCTTGCTCCGGATACTCCTGTGAGTTCGCAATCCTACATAGCCGCGTACCTCGCGGCCGGGGGATGTATCAAAGGTCTCCAAGCCGTACTGTCCGGGAGATGTGACGTGTGTTTCGCGCTCGTCCGTCCCCCGGGGCACCACGCTTTACCCAACCGAGCGGGCGGGTTCTGCATTTTCAACAATCTCGGGG
>JAZDOF010000781.1:0-3544 GCA_043799015.1 Pseudomonadota bacterium
CGGCACACGGCTTCGCTCATTCACGGCCGCAGGCCCGATATACAAGTGGATTTAGTAACGATCAAGACCAAGGGAGATAAGATACTCGACGCCCCCCTCGCGCTCATAGGCGGTAAGGGACTCTTCACAAAAGAGATTGAAGATGCCTTGTCGGACGGGCGAGTCGACCTTGCCGTGCATTCGATGAAGGACCTTCCCACGGAACTTCCGCCGGGACTGAAGCTCGGCGCGGTGATGCGTCGCGAAGACCCCCGGGACGTCTTTATTTCCGGAGACGGCCGCTTGCCCGAAGAGCTCGAATCGGGTGCGCGTGTAGGAACGTCGAGCCTGAGACGAAAGGCGTTCCTGCTGAACCGATATCCCTTCTTGGAGATAGTGCCCATCCGCGGCAACGTCGAGACGAGGCTGCGAAAGATCGAAACGGAGAACCTGGCAGGGGTGGTTCTGGCTTCCGCCGGTATTAAGAGACTGGGGTATGCCGACAAAGTGACGGCGTACATGGAACCGGACGTTGTGCTCCCGGCCATAGGCCAAGGCGCTATCGGCATGGAGATACGCGACAATGACTTGGTTATGGAATCACTTGCCGCAGAGTTGAATGATCCGGAAACGGCCGCATGCGTACGTGCCGAACGCGCTTTCCTGCGTCGCATGGGAGGCGGATGCCAAGTGCCGATGGCGGCACATGCCGTTGTTGCCGACGGTGTCCTCTCGATGACCGCGGCGGTAGTCCACCCCGAAGGCCGCCCCATCTTGAGAGACCATCTTTCAGGTCCCATTGAGGACCCCTCCATAGGCGCACTTCTCGCGGATCAACTAATCGCGGCAGGAGCGGACGCGATCATGAAGGTCGTCCAAGGAGAAGACTGGGAACCGGGGGGCGCTGACTTTCCGGCAGGAGAAGCCGGCTGCGGTAACTTATGACTTCGGGTATCAAACCGCCTCATGAAAGCAACCATTCAGTTATGAGCGGGAAGATCCGATCTCAACGTGGGGCAGGCTTTCCAGCCTGCGGATTTTGTTGTAGAAAGCCTCGGCAGGCTGGAAAGCCTGCCCCACGGGACTGAATGGTTACTCATGAAGGAATGCTTTGTATGGAAAGAACCGGAAAATGAATTCGTATGAC
The DNA here is from genome assembly GCA_043799015.1 of Pseudomonadota bacterium. Lineage (GTDB taxonomy): Bacteria > Desulfobacterota > Desulfomonilia > Desulfomonilales > Desulfomonilaceae > JAZDOF01. The sequence goes on from JAZDOF010000781.1 coordinate 1,127, forward strand.
ACCGGAATCGTCTACCTTGTCGGGGCCGGTCCGGGTGACCCCGGCCTCATCACGGTAAAGGGAATGGCGGCAATTCGTGAAGCGGACGTCATCGTCTACGACTACCTCGCCTCCCCTGCCCTTATCCGAGAAGCCCGCCCTGATGCCGAGCTGATCTATGTCGGCAAGAAGGGCGCGGACCACATGTGCGAACAACACCAGATCAACCGGATCCTGGTGGAAAAGGTTCAGGCGGGAAAACGCGTGGTTCGGTTGAAGGGCGGAGACCCGTACGTATTTGGGAGAGGCGGGGAAGAGGCTCAGGAACTTGCCGAGGCCGGGATCCCCTTCGAGGTGGTCCCCGGGGTGACTTCGGCCGTGGCCGCCGCGGCTTACGCAGGGATCCCCGTTACCCATCGCGACCATGCCTCCATGGTCACGCTCGTCACCGGTCACGAAGACCCGGGGAAAGAAACCTCGGCCCTGGACTGGGGCGTACTTGCTCGCAATCCCGGGACCTTGGTGTTCTTCATGGGCGTCAAGAACCTACCGGTCATTTCCGAATCGTTGATCAAGGAAGGCAAGTCCCCCGATACCCCTGCGGCTCTCGTAAGATGGGGCACCACTCCCGAGCAGAAGTCTGTTTTTTCCACCCTTCAGCGTATACCCAAAGATGCCGAGGAAGCCGGCATGAAGCCCCCCGCCCTTCTGATCGTGGGTTCGGTGGTATCGTTGCACGAGACTCTGGGGTGGTTCGAGAAGCTGCCGCTTTTCGGCAAGAAGATCATCATCACCAGGAGCCGGGAACAATCCCGAGGCATGGCCGAAAGTATCGCGCGTGCCGGAGGCGAACCCATTCTCTTCCCCACCATCGGTATTGCGCAGCCCGAAGATTTCGGACCCCTGGATAAGAGCATCAAGGAAATAGCCACGTTCGACTGGGTAATATTTACCTCGGTGAACGGAGTGGAACGCTTTTTCGATCGTTTCTTCAAGGTTCGGGAGGACATACGAGATATGGCCGGTCCGGCGATCGGGGCCATAGGTCCGGTCACGGCGGCGGCCTTGAGGAAACGAGGGTTTAGAGTGGACCTGTCGGCAAAGGAGTTTATGGCCGAAGGTCTACTTGCCGGATTGGCGGAGGAAAAGGTAAAAGGCAAACGGTTTCTCATACCTCGTGCCGAGAAGGCCCGAGACACGCTTCCACAAGGGATTGCCGCGATGGGCGGAGAAGTGGAGGTCGTTACGACTTACAGGACCGTGCGCCCGGTGGAGTCGGACGTGGAAGCCGTGCGAAGCCTTCTGAGGGAGAAAAAAACCCACGTCGTCACGTTCACGTCCTCTTCCACGGTTACCCATTTTGTGGAAATGCTGGGCACGCACGATGCGGCCCAATTGCTGGAAGGCGTGTTGACCGCATCCATAGGGCCTATTACGTCGGCCACCATTAGGGAAAATGGGCTTTCGGTCGGTGTGGAGGCCCGGGAATATACGATAGACGGATTGGTACGAGCGCTGGTTGACCATTTCGGCTGAACATGGCCGCAGCGTAACATAGGTTCCGGCACGGAGCGCGCTTAACTCAACGCCCATGCGCTTGCGCGGGGACGACGGTGCTCACGGTGAGGAAACATACCCCAGACGCACCGAAGATGTCCGCGTACGTAACCGCACTTCCTTCTTTTTTTGCCGGCTCTGCAACCGAGCATTCGGTTGACGGCCGTAATTCCGGTTGACAACCCCCCTCCGGCACTAATATAGGTGTCATAAGATCACGTTATAGACAGACATGATAAGGAAATTGCGACGGAATCATAGGTAACAGCGTGATACCTTTTCCGGTTCAAAGGAATGATACCCAGGGCCTGGAACCGTGATGACGGTCGCCAAGGGTTGGACGGGCAACTAGAGGCTACACGGTTATTATTATTAATAGTTTTTGAAGAGGGGGTGCCGGAGGAAGGACTCTCTCCAAAGACTCCCTCCCTCGGCAATCTTACCTCTTTGATAACGGTTCGGCATGCGAGGTATGTGCCGAAGGCCGGTGGAGGGGTTTGGGGAATGGGCATACTCTCCTGGTTTAGACCAAGAATACGGGTTATGTCGCGGAAAATGCTCCTTGAGCAATTAGAGGAGCGCATAGTCCTCGACGCGGCGATATCCGCAACGATCGACAACAATCAACTCACGCACGATCAGGGGGGCGCGGTTGAAGGACCGGACGCGTCCGCCCCGCAGGACTGCGGCGGAGCACAATCCGCGGGAGGGGCGGCGCAATGCGCTGATCCGCTCGCAGCTATTTTCCCGAGCGACATCAGCCGGGTGATAATCACCAATATGCCGGCGGAGACCGTGTCCTCGGCGACGGACGCGAGCACGCCGGAAGCCGGCAATGATCTCCAGGTGGTTCTCATATCCAACGCGCTCGCTGAGTCGGGG
>JAZDOF010000795.1:0-2450 GCA_043799015.1 Pseudomonadota bacterium
TTTTCTCTTTTGGATGGATTCCTGAAGCTCCTTGGCCTGTTTTTCAAAATCCATGCGTTTGGCCGGGTCGGCCACTCGGGAGAGACCTCCGGTCAACTTCACGAGCTGTTCGGATCCCACGTGGTCCCTGTCTCGCCTCACGGGAAGACGCCCCATGTCGGTACGAAGCTCATCACGAAGCTTTTCCGCACGTTCGGGGTCCTTCTCGGCGGCAAGTTTGGAGACCAGAGAGCCCAGCTTGCGGTCCTTCTCCGGGATGAACGCCTTGCCGGCCGATAGTTGGGTCATCACTTCATCGAGGTTCTTGCGGAAAGCCAATCGTTCCTGTGGCGATTTCGCCGCGGCCATGTCCGCCCTGATCTCGCCGACCCGTCCGCCCACCACGCCGGCGAATTGACTTTGAAGCTCCACCTGCTTCTTTATGTGACGTTGAAAATCGGCTTGCGCTCCTGCATTCTCATGGGTCAACAGGGCGGAGGAAATGCCCTTGTACAGCCCTGTAGCAGAGTTGGTTCCACCGGGGAAGCCATGAGATTTTCCCTTGAGACGGGCCGTCTCCGCTTCGTACCTGCCCATTCGCGTCTGAAGCCAGCCCTGTCTCAGTCTCAGATCATCCATTTCCCGGCGGCTCGATTGCAGCAGGCCAAAGTTGCCGGCGGCCGAGGCGAGGTAAGCCGCGCGCTCCAGTTCCATCCTTCGGGCTTGCATCTCGGCCATGTAGAAGCGGTCATGGTGCATCACTCGATCGAGAAACACCTGCCGCACGATGACTTCAACGAAGTCGGGACCGGCATGCCACGCTTGGTAGTATGAGTAAGGTATCACCCATCGTCCGCAACCAGGGATAATTATGACTATGGGACCGCCTGCCGCGCGGGGAGGCAGGACCCTGTACCCATGGTAGGGATAGGGGTCTGCAATGGAACAGACATCGACGTATTGCACGGTCTTTTCGGTGATTCTTTCGACGCTGCGGACCGGCTCGCGAGCAGGTTCGCACGCGATGGTGCGAGCAACGAGGGTCCCGGGGACGGTGGTCGCCTCAACAAGTTTCTCCAGGCTGTCGGCACCAACCTTGTACAGGTCGAAGTCCTTGGCCCCCTGTTTGACGTATACGGCCGAGCACTGCGGGACCGTCCAGCTCCGCGAACTCTCCCCCGGGATGTCTCGAACGATGACCCGGCCTTCGATGACCGAAATCACGGTGGTGGCCGCGTCATAAACCTCGACGATAAAATCGGTGGGCCGACCGGGCTCCTCGGGTTCCACGGATACCAGAGGAGTGGTGACCGAGTAGGGGGCGGCCGGTGAACCGGAGTTTACGGCCGAAGTCGCCCGGGCGATCCCTTCGATGATCTGAATATCCGGCGCCTTGCCTCGCGCCCCTTCCGTGTACGACAAGAACACGGCTGATGCTTCCCCCAGGGATGCCCAAACGTCACCCGCCCATCGGAGAAGGACCTTGCTTTGTTGTCCCGTCTTCACGGACTCCCACGGATTGACTCCGTCCCCTTTACGAAGGGCCATGGGTTCCACCTCGCCCGGGCGAGGCATTTCTACGATCCCTTGTAAGGAATCCACCGCGGCGCCCAAGGACCCCTCGGTGCTCGAAAACGCCGTCAGGGCTGAAAAAAGGCCCATCAACAGGCCCGCGACTATTAACCAATGGAGCCCTGTAATTGATGATTTCATGGTTGTGATCCTTTGTGGCCTAAACCGTACAAAAGTGCTGAGAATAATAGGTGAACGCGCTCCCTAAGAATATAAACCACGGAGACGCAAAGGCACGAAGAAATCGGAGATAGGCAACGATCAAAATCAGGCTCGGCCGTGCGGCCCGACATTTGCCGATCGTCCACATGAGCTCTTCGGGTCTTCCCGGTCTATCGGCTTCTTTGTTCTTGAGGGATCTTCAAGCGCCTCCATATGAACGCTCGAACAGGAATATAGGTTGGATGACATCCGGGATGAAGGTTGGTTCCACGTGAAGCCGCAGCCGAAAGCTCGGCCCTTTTCAGGTTCCCTCACCCTTTGCCCCTCCACCGGCAATTATCACCGTTGCGAGAACTCTGCTATAGAATATGAACCATGATCGGACATCTTGTGTACACCATAGGCCACTCCAACAGATCAATCGGAGATTTTATCCGTATAATCAAGTACTACAACATAGACGTAGCGGTTGACATCAGATCCAATCCCTACTCGAGGTTCCATCCCCAGTTCAACAAGAAGCATTTGGAGGCCGCTTTGACGGATGCAGGGATCGGTTACGTTTTCATCGGCGACCGATTGGGGGGCCAGCCCAAAGACCCGTCCTATTACGATGAGGCGGGACGGGTTCTCTATGAGCGCCTGTCCTTATCATCCGGGTTCGTCGAGGGGATCATGCGTCTTGAAGAGGTGTGTCGACATTCCTGCGCGGTACTGGTGTGTGCGGAGCGGTCGCC
>JAZDOF010000799.1:0-4589 GCA_043799015.1 Pseudomonadota bacterium
ACCTATCCTGGTGTCCATCACTCTCTTTTCCTTCTTGGTTGCCCGATCCACGATACGATACTGTGACGTGTATCCGGGTAACCCGTTCTCCAGAATGATCAGCAGCTCGGGAGTCTCAAGCTCAATGTCGTCCCGGACTACTCGCAATCGTATCAACTCCCCGTCGGGACTCATGATCTCGGCTTGTGTGCCGTTTTCGCTCTTCCATCCCCTGTCGTATCCTTGAAAATTGAACACGCAGTAGTGATAGAAGCGGCAGATCTGTTCAAACGCCTGCCTCGACATTCCCGTAACCTTCAGCCCGTAGACGCGCCATCTCTGCGCGTGCTCGTCCGGATCCTCAAATGCCTCCACCGTGCGCTCTTTCCCACCCCGGAGAGCCCCAGGCTTCTTCAAGGCCCTTTTCAGTACCTGCAAACTCCCCGCAGAGACCGGACAAAGATCGTCCAAAGACTCCGAAAGGGGAAGGCACGCGTCCACAGATTCCGCAAACAGGACCGCGCTCACGAGATCGCGCAGCGCGCTCCTTTCCAGTTCCGAGTTACACCACATAGCCGAACCACGGTCATCCAGAGCCCAGGTCATGTCGGACGAACATTTGTCTTCGGCCGTGGGGGCCGGCATGTTCTTCGCTTCCATTTCACCTCCTTGAGGAGAAAAAACCAGTCTTCCGGAACGGGAAAACTGACCACCAAAGCACCAAGAAGACAATAAGTACTCCACAGATTTCCACAGATTCAAAGGCCAAGAGAAACAGAAGGGCAGGTTCTGAATGATCTCTTCATCTGTGTAATCGGTGTAATCTGCGGATGCCCTCTTCACTCTTCTCTATCTTCCACTTCCTCTTCTTCTTTGCTGGCACGGAGGCCCGGGTTATAGGGGAGGCAGAGCCTGGGAACGAGCCAAACGTGGTCGTGATCTCCCCCCTCTTCCGTAGAGGAAGAGGCGCGCCGTGCCCCCGTGAAATCAGTGCCTGGTAACCACATTCAAGCGAATATTCAAACTAAACGGCGCCAAATGGATGAAGCCGCGGACGAAAAACCGGTCGAGCGAGCCGACCTCGTAATTGCCACCACAGTGGTGGCAATTACGATATTTCCCATACATTTCGGTAAGAAAGACGGCTAGCTCGTTCTGGGCCCTGCGAACCACAGGCTAGGCATAATCAGGTTCTCCCAATACCGCCGGCAATCGAATCCCTACTCTTGGGAGTAAACTTTTGTAACGGACAACCAGGGCACTTGTCAAGACACTTTTGGGATTTGGCCGATAAACATCGAGAATTAACTTGACTGGTGCACAGAAATCCCGGGATACTGGAGCGTCACGAAATGGGGGCGGCTGTTAGATATGCCGCCATACGATGTGGATGCCCGGAGGTTTTCCCGGGGCGCTTACCGCCGGAAAGCCACGGCTGGAAGGTCGGCGGAAAAGGCGGTTCAAGGGAGGGTTGGTTGTGAGCAAGCGGAAACCGTGGGAGGGACTTCTCAGTGAAGATGAGATCATGGAAGCAACCGGTATTTCAGCGAAAACTCTGAGCAAGTTCGAGGGAAGAAAATATATTCGGGGCATCGAAGGGCCGAAATGGATCAAGTTCTATACGAGGACCGCTGCCGAGATAGTCAAAGCTATGATGATTCGTGCCCCCCAATGTGCGAACCTGGACGAGGCCCACCTTGTCGCGATCCAGGACCTGGCCTTCAAGAACGTTCAACATGGTGACTCGGATTCCTGGCAATACCTGATGCTGGATCCGGAAACAATCAAGAAGCACCCCAGGTTCGCAGAGCTTCTAGACCTGGATGAAGGCTTACGAGAAATCATCGCAGAAGAAATGAAGATTCTTGGATTTTGTTTGACTCAGCCCCTGTTGCTTGCGGTCTGGGCGGGTCACGACGAGCCCGTGGTGGCGGAGGGAAACACCCGGCTCGATGCCGCGATCATGGCCGGCATCCGACGAGTGCCCGCAGTGATCAAGAGATTCCCCAGCGAAGAGGGCGTGGTCCTGCATATCGCGAATGCTCAAGCCAAACGCCGACAGACCAAGGATTGGGTTCTATACCGCTTGATCGCGGAGATCGACAAGCGGATGAAGCGGGGGAAGAAATGCCGGTCGGGCGGAGAGACCTCGAATTTCCCGGCATCTGCTGGAAATACCTCTGGACGCTCGGCTTCGGCCCGGCGAACCGGTGCCCTTCTAGGGTGCAACTTCAGGAAGGTGGAGAGAGTCCGGACGATCATAAATCGAGGGACCAGGAAAATCCGGGAGGCGGTCAGGGATGGAAGGATGACCATCAACGATGCTTTCAACTTGATAACAAAGAAACAACAAGGCAGGAATTCTCCGCATAAAGACCTCGTGAAGCAACTTGCAAAGGAGGTTGCGGTGCTCCTCGAAGAACTGGACGCTACGGCCCTGGAAGAGATCGGCGGAAATCTCGTGGAGAGTGTCGCCGCGGCAGTGAAAGAGTGCATTGTCAGGAACCTCAATGAAAGGGCGAGACCCGAACAGAGGGATTCCCTTGCGATATGCGCGGAGTGTAGGCTGTAGTTGAGGAACCGGCAAGCTTCATCTTGTCGTGAACGTAGCCATTCAGTCCGATGCAATATTCCGACTTCCAGCCGAGGTTCACGAGACGGTTACACCCCAAGGGTACGTATTCGTCACGCCGCGACCTTGAAGAGCATCGGAGAGCACGAGCCGGAAGTTGAGTGCCGCGGCCCGTGATCGTGTCGTCCGAGGAATACCCGATCAACAGATCGTCCGCGGGCGTGCCCTGAAGGACCATCTGCTTGATGGCCGCAGCGTCCCACACGGTGCCGTCCGCGAATTGAACGATTTCGACACGGTACTCGGGCGAGTCGTTCCAGAACCACTGCTCAACAATGAGCGTGTCCGCGGCTGAATTGAGCGACAGCACGAGGTTTTCACCGTCACGGGACACCTGCACATCGTCGGGGATGATGCCGTCGGCCAACAGGATTGTGTCGATGTTGCCCGCAGTGCGGTCATGGTCCAGTATCACGTCATGCCCGTACCCGGTACCGAAGACATATGTGTCGTTGCCGTTGGACACGAGCGAGCCGGACCATCGTGCCGTGTCGCCCCCATACACCATGTCCGAGCCGGGGCCGGGGTCGAGAATATCGCTGCCCGGGCCGCCTACCACCGTATCGTTATGGTCCCCTGAAATCAACGTGTCATTGCCGGCCTCGCCGAACACCGCATCCGCACCGGAACCGGAGTCGACGAAATCGTCGCCGCCTCGTGCGTAGATCGTATCGTTTGAGCCGAACCCTTCCATGACATCCGCACCGGAGAAGCCGATGATCGTGTCCGGTGAATCGGTGCCCTTCACCAGCATATCCTGGATGGTCGCGGTATCCCACACCGTGCCGTCCGCGAAGGTGACGAGCTCGATGCCGTGGACCGCGGTATCGTTTTCAAGCCAGTCTTTGACCGTAACCGAATCGCCCGTATCGAGGATCGTGAGCTTCAGGTCATTGCCCATGCGTTCGATCTGCACATCCGTGGGCAGGATATCCGCGCCCAATTCGAGCGTATCGGTATTGCCCGCGGTGCTGTCCGTATCGTCTATGGTATCGTGGCCGTCGCCGCGGCTGAAGCGGTACACATCGTTGCCCGGGCCGCCGGCCGCATAATCATCGTCCAAACCGCCTATGAGGATATCCGGGTCGTCCTCGCCATACAACCGATCCGCTCCGGAGCCCCCTTCGAGCGTATCCGCACCGGCGTTCCCGAATAACTGATCGTCCTGATCGTTCCCGTATAAAATATCGGCCGAGGCCAGACCGTATATTGTATCGTTGCCGCCCAGACCGCTCAATTCGTCCACATCGGGGCTGCCGTAAATGACGTCGTCCTGGTCGGTGGGGGTATACGTCCAAGCGATCATCTCAGACTCGGTCCAGACCGTCCCGTCCATGAACCGGATTTGTTCGACACGATTTAGCGTACTGTCGTTGCGGAAGAAGTCCTTGACAGTCATAGTGTCCGACGTTCCGATAATCTCCACGACGAGCCCGTTGCCCACACGCTTCAGAGCGATATCGTCCGGGGTAAGGCTGCTCCCTATGAAGATTGTATCCACATTGCCTTCCGTTGCGTCCGTGTCGATGATGGTGTCGTTGCCTGAACCAAGCCGGAAGATATAGGTATCATTGCCGGATTCCCCATAGAGAACATCCGTACCGGGCCCTCCGTCAAGGATATCCGCTCCAGACCCGGCCCAGACGATATCCGCCCCGCCGCCCGCGACGAGAATCGAGTCCCCGTCCTCGTTGAGGAGATATTCATTCCGGTCGGTTCCGTATACGACGTCATCCCCGCTGAGGCTGTTTATCCACCCATCTCCCTGGGTTGCACTGCCCTGAACGGCTTCCGAGCCCCATGTTCCAAACATGTGGGGATAGTACCAGCCATCAGCCGACTGCCCGAGCTGGTTGTAGAAAGGGAGGCCGCCGGTGTCCAAGACCCAGCCCAGGCTCGGGTCTTGTTGGATGAAGAACTCGCGCATGGCCAGATAGCCCGGCGTGTCCTTCAAACCAAGACCGCGAAGTGTGCGGGA
>JAZDOF010000801.1:0-3119 GCA_043799015.1 Pseudomonadota bacterium
ATCGAGTCTATACCGACCCCCGTACGCCCACCGCTTACGCGTCGTCTTTTCTGAGAATTCGTGAATTGCGCGTGCTGGATGAATGCACGGTGGAAGCCGTTTATGACAAGCCCTATGCCCCTGCCCTGGAATCTTGGGCCGATGAAGGCGTGCTGCCGAAGCACCTGTTGGAAGGCATGGATATTACCCGTTCGAGGCTTACCAGAAATCCGGTGGGCAGCGGCCCTTATATGGTGGAAGAATGGATAACCGGGGACAGGATCGTCCTCATGGCCAATAACGCCTACTTGGGTCCCAAGCCGTGCATAGGAAGGATGATGTGGCGCATGGTTCCCGATTCGGCCACCATGTTCCTCCTTGTCAAGAGCGGAGGAATCGATTGGATGGACCTGGCTCCGCTTCAATACTTTCGACAAACCAATGACGATTGGTTCCGGGACAACTTTAAGAAGTACCGATTTCTTGATTTCTCGTACAATTACTTGGGGTACAATCTCAAGAACCTGAAATTCAAGGACAAGCAGGTACGGCAAGCCATTACCATGGCCATCGACCGCGAGCGCATAATCAGCGCTGTGCTCTTAGGACTTGGGCGAGTGGCCCATTCACCCTATAAACCCGATACTTACTGGTATAACCAAAGTGTGCCCAAGATCGCCTATGATCCCGAAAAGGCCGGGACGCTCCTTATGCAGGCAGGTTGGAAGGATTCGGACGGAGACGGTATTCTGGACAAGGACGGAAGTCCGTTCGAGTTCACCATTGTCACCAACCAAGGAAATTTACTGAGGAAATTGGCTGCAATACTCATTCAGGACGACCTGAAGAAAATCGGCATCAAGGTAAACATTCGCGTAATCGAATGGGCGGCCCTGCTCAAATACTTCGTACACCGGGGCAACTACGATGCCTGCCTTCTGGGGTGGCGACTCGGCATGGACCCCGACCAAACGGATATCTGGAATTCGTCCAAAGTGGGCGAGCACGAGTTGAATTTCGTATCATACAAAAACCAAGAGGTGGATGGATTGCTCGATCAAGGGGCATCCACGTTCAATCCCCAGGAGCGCAAACGGTACTATGACCGATTTCAGGAGATACTGGCGGATGAGGTCCCCTACACGTTCCTTTGGGTCCCGGAGACGTTGCCGCTGGTCCATTCACGCGTACAGGGAATAAAGGCCTCCACACTGGGGATTGATTACAACCTTCCGGAGTGGTACACGCCGGAGACCGGTCGGAAGTACGAAATTCAAAACTGATCGATTTCGGCATCATCCCTTCGAAGTTCGTGTATTTTGGAGTATTATCGTGTGCGGAACGGCCGAGTCGGCGTCGGCATATTTAAGGAATTCTCCCGCATGTCGGATAGGAAGTTCATAAAGCGCATTCAAGAAGAGGGGATCGTGATCTATGAGCCGGAGCGGGTAAGACGACGAGGGCACTCGTCATTAAATGGAGACAACTTCTGAGCGAGGAACCCTAAGTGGCCGAAATATTAAACAGAGACGAACTGCTGGACCGGGTCGAAGGCGACTTGGACCTCTTGAAGGAACTCGTTTGCCTCTTCTCTCAGGAGTACCCCGAACTCGTACGTAAGTTGAATGAGACGATAGAAAAAGGCGAGGACGCCCGCACAAGAGACCTCGCCCACACTCTGAAGGGTTCGGTATCCAATTTTGCCATAGGACCCGCCTTTTATGCCGCCAAAGCCATGGAAGACATCGGTAGAGGAGGGGACTTGAGCGGTGCGCGTGAGGCGATGGTCACTTTGGAGCAGGAGTTGAAAAGACTGGAACAGGCTTTGGAAGAGGTTTGCAGCGCCGGGGGCCCGTTGTCTTAGGGCCGATAATGACCAGGGCTTCCCACTGGATGCTACGACCTATCGACCAGCGGTTACCGGTCCACACGCCGCAGCGCCGTTAACTCGACCAAAGGCCGGTTCGGCCCCCATCGCGTCCCTCCAAGTTCTTGAACACCCCTGCGTCGCCTCCGTTGCACATCTTGAAAACATTATCGGTAATCGTTCACCACGACGGATGAAGAATGAACCACGACGTCACAAAGGCACAAAGGAATCAAAGGCTGATAATCTTCAGGTACCTCCGACCCAAGCCGGCACTTTGATTCACGGGTGTACATGCCTTGTGAACCAACAGGCTTTTATGGATCATTTCAACTTCTTCTTCGTGTCTTGGTGACTTTGTGGTTCTATTTTCCGGATTCGAAGAGCCGTCCCGCTGAACGGTTACCATTATTGAATGCTCAAGTGCGGCTTGGTTCAACGGCCCTCGGGACGCAGGCACTCGGCCTTTGCCCCTGTAACCATTCACTCTTGTGGGGCAAGCTTGCCGGCCTGCCGAGATCGCACTAAGAAAATTCGCAGGCTGGAAAGCCTGCGCCACGTAAAGATTGGAATTTCCCCCCCCCGTAAGTGAATGGTTACTTTGCCCCCAGTTGACGAAAGACACGCGTGAGGGTAAATTCGCCGATACTCGGGCGCCATCAACAAGGTACCGCCCCATGTGGCTTTCACCATAAATATATCGGGTAATCGTTCGGTGCGACTGCTTGTCATCGCCTGAAAATCAAGTCACGAAGTCACCCGGACTCAAGGAAATCAATGGACCGGTCTCTTGATATCATGGCATCCGGGATCGATTCTCTCCGTGTCGTGGTTGATTCCCTTCTTTTCGCAGTGAACGCTTACCATATCGGAGTCGTTCCATGAGCACCACCACGCGATTAAGACTGCGCCGCAAGATAGAGAAGCTCAAACACGAAGTCCTGACCATAGGCACTCAGGTTGAAGAACACGTCCGGATGGCCGTGAAAGCAATGAAATTGAACGATTCACGTATGGCCGCCAGGGTGATCGACAGCGACGCGGAAATCGACCGAATGGAAGTGGACCTGGAAGAAGAATGCCTGGAAATCCTGGCTCTTCACCAACCGGTGGCCGTGGATTTGAGGTTCATCATCGGAGTCCTAAAGATTAACCAGGACCTTGAACGAATCGGGGACCTTGCCGTCAACATAGCCGAAACGGCCGTCTTCCTGGCATCCCAACCAAAGTTGGACATACCGGAGGATTACTATGTGATGGCCGTTAAGACCCA
>JAZDOF010000806.1:0-11483 GCA_043799015.1 Pseudomonadota bacterium
GGACGCGGGGGCCGAAGTGAACCGCTACGACCTCGATGGGCGCACGCCGCTTATGTGCGCGATCGCCGACGGACACGCCGCTGTCGCCGAACTTCTGATGGAAAGAGGAGCGGACCTAAACGCGTTGCGTCTACCCGACCGGTCGCGCGCCATCTGGACGGCCATAGATTGGGCTGCGGAAAGATGTGGGCGTGAATTGGTGAAGGCCCTTATCGACCGTGGGGCTCTCGTGTCACTGGCCGCCGCTTCATGCATCGGTGACACTGATGCCGTTGGGCGTCATCTCTCACATGGGGCCGATGTTGATGCCAAGGGTCCCTGGGGCTCCACACCACTCACCCTTGCAGCGTCGCAGGGACACGTCGATGTTGTGAAGGCGCTGCTCAACAAAGAAGCCGATATCAACCGCGAGGGCGCGAGAGGGTGGACGGCTCTGGAATCGGCTTCGGCCGAGGGTCGCTTGGATGTGGTGCAGTTGCTTTTGGAAAGGGGGGCTAGGGTCAATAGACCCGTGTGCGGCGACCATTGGACGGCATTGATGTTGGCAGCGAAGCACGGGCGACTGGATGTGGTGGAATTGCTGCTTGCCAAAGGCGCAGATCCGGAAGTCGGGACGGAGGAAGGCATGAGTGCCCTGTTGGCCGCGGTACAGGAGGGGCATGGAGAGATCGTAGAGATTCTCTTAAACAAAGGCGCTCGAGTCGATGCTATGACCGAAGAAGGCGTCACCGCTCTGATGCGCGCCGCGGCCGCCGGTAACGCTGCATTGGTAGACACCCTGTTGAAAAACGGCGCCGGCGTCAACGTCAAAGACGGCTTTGGTTGGACCGCGCTCATGGAGGCTTCGGCTGCCGGCCGGCTTGAAGCGGTGAAGCGGCTTCTGGCCAAGGGCGCTGACGCCAATGCCCGAGACAAACGCGGATGGACGGCGCTGATGGCGGCTGCTGCCGGTGGGCATCTTGAAATAGTGGAGCTGCTCTTAGCCGCGGGCGCGGATGTGAATGCGAGGGTATCTCGGGTGCTTCCAACCCTTCTTCAATTGAGCACTATCGGACACACCGCCGAAGTTGCCAATGAGTTTCTGAGAAGAGGCGAGCGCGGGTGGACCGCACTCATGTCCGCCGTTGCCGAGGGGCGGCTTGATGTGGTAAGGGTCCTGCTTCAAAAAGGAGCCGATGTCAAAGTGAAGACGAGGTTTGGCTGGACGGCGCTTAAGATAGCCCGCCTGACGGGACAACACCAAATCGTCGAACTCCTCAGTGGGCGTGACAAGGGCATGTAACATCCAAAATCCACGGTCACCTTAGCTGCACTGCCCGTGAAGGCCTTCGGTAGGCCCATAGTCCGGGTCCACGACAGGCGTTTGTCTCGCAGACGGAATAAGGTGTCGCGTACCCGCGTGAGGAACCTTCTTTATGAAGAATACCTGACACAATCCTTCTTAGGCATTCACAGCCTTCACCGAGTAGTCATCGGGCTTCATTTGGGCAGCAGGGAGAATCACTTTCGTAAACCACTGATAGAATGCCCTGTTGATGCGATTGGTTGCTTCCTCCCAATCACCGTCGTAGTCGGACTCTTCCAGGTCTTCAATAACCTCGGAAGTCAACCCCGAGAATTCAGCCAAGTCCTCCTGCGTCATGTGGAGCTTGGTTCGTATAGAATATATCTGTCCGGCAAGGTAGGCTTGAATCTTGACCTCTTTCAGGAATGCCCGGGCATCCGGGTCATCTTTGATGTATCGGTTGTACATCCATTGATATGCATCAGAGCTAAGTTTATTTTCTTCCATGTTCATGGCTCCCATTGAAAGGTGTGGGAATCCGGATTCGCCTCAAACTTCTTTTTCAAACCTACGGATCTATCAATCTCCTTGTCGGGGATATCCTTCTCTTTGGTCAACCCGTGGGTGAGCACCACGGCAGTGTTACCATGAAAGAAGTAGAGCATTCGATAATTGACGCTCTGAAATCTGACCCGGAGTTCATGAATGCCGTCTCTGAGCGTATCAGCATAGGGGCGGTGGAGTTCATGCCCGAAGGTCATCAATCGTTCAATCCATGCAAAACACTTTTCTCAGGGTCTCTTCCGGAGACTTTCGAGCCACTCGATCAGCGGTACCGTAGCGTCGTCCTCTTTGTAAAATATGACTCGCACCGGCGGCAATGGTTCATCCTCCACCCGTTATATGAGTGATTTCAGCAGAAAGGTCAAGGATCTCCGGATTGAACCGTTTCCGTCCACGAGAGGATCCATGCCCTTATCGGGTCTATCCTTGAGGGCTTTCAGGGCGAACTCATGAGGAACAACCCCGATACTGCCATACTTGGAGATCCGACTTGCGGAATTCTCACCCGCTCCTCCTTGCATCGGGACACCACGGGGATATATCACGGGTCTCTCGGCAAATCGTCCCAGAACTCCAAGTCATCCCACGAAACGTCTCGATAGACCCGCTCAACGGTTACCTTTCGTGAAGACCGCATCGGGAAAATGGAGGATAATTTGCATACGGCGAGTCTTGGTCCCCTGGACCAACCACACGTCATAGGGTATGAATCTGAAGGGAACCGTCTTGGCTGCGTTCCGTCGGCACGCCCGAACCGGTTCGATATTACGAATAGCCCCACAGGAATATTCAAATGACACGGTGGCAGGACAAATATTCTTCGAAGCTTATTTCCCCGGCTGATGCCGCGCGAAAAGTCAGAAACGGCGACAGAGTGTACCTGGGGAGCACTTGCTCGGAACCGAAGACAATAATACGGGCACTTGAAAAGTCCTTTGTCGACGACATCGAAATGATACAGTTCATCGGAGGCTCCGAGGCTTCGCGACTCACTGCGACGGGTTGGGGAAGGTTCAGCATGAAGACCTTCTTCGTCGGGTCGGGCGAAGGCGGTGACAGGGAGGCCCCTCAGTATAACTTCATCCCTCTTTTTCATTCCCGGATCCCGTCCTTCATCAGAAGTCGACGAATACCCATAGACGTAGCAATAATCCAGGTGTCCGAACCCGACAGGTTCGGAAGGTTCAGTCTGGGCATTTCCGTGGATTTTGCTTCGGCCGCGGTGGAGTCCGCTCGATTGGTAATCGCGCAGGTGAACTCGTATATGCCCCGTACCCACGGAGACACTTACGTTCCGGTTGATAAGATCCATTACCTTGTTGACGCGTCCGATCCCCTGGGCGAACTTCCCGAGGAGCCCATCGGAGAAACGGAACAAGCAATCAGCGCGTATTGCAGCGAGCTGATCGAAGACGGGTCCATAATCCAGTTCGGATTTGCCGGCATCTCTCGCGGACTTATGGACTTCCTTAAAGACCATAAGCACTTGGGGCTTCACACCGAAATCTTTACCGACCCTCTGATCGGGCTCATCGAATCCGGTGTGGTTGATAACAGCACGAAGAAGCTGTATCGCGGCAAGTCTCTTGCTACTTGTTGCATGGGCACGCGTGCGCTGTACGATTATGTACACGACAACTCCATGATAGAATTGTACCCGTCGGACATCCTCCTGGACCCCGCGTTCATAGCCTCCAACGATCGCATGGTCGCGGTGAACCTGGCGATGCAGGTGGATTTGAGAGGCCATATCAGGCAGGGAAGTCCCACATGGACCGCGTTTGAAGGGTCCGGCGGCGACAGTGACTTCATGAGAGGCGCAGGTTTATCCAAAGGCGGTCGTTCGGTCATCTGCCTGCGATCCACGGCGATCAAGAGCGGAAAATCGACGATAGTGCCCACCTTCGGGCCGAAGGCCTCGGTAATTATGAACCGAGGACAGGCGGATTTCGTAATCACCGAGTACGGCATAGCATACTTGGGGGGCAAAACCATCCGTGAACGCTCGATGGCTTTGATCGAGATAGCTCACCCGGACCACAGGGAAGACTTGATGCGATCCGCCCGAGAACTGGGGTATGTGTACCCCGATCAGGTGTATTACAGGATCTGTTCACCGGAACTGCGTCGCCGCCTCCGCACCGATCGGCGCTTCAAAGGCGGTCTTAAGGGGCACATAAGGGTGATCAGGTCGACGGACGAGTCGATGATAAGGGATCTGTTCTATACGCTATCGGAGGAATCGGTCTATTTTCGCTATTTCACAACTCGCAGGAGCATGCCCCACAAGAACCTCCAGGAATACGTAAATGTGCGAGAAGAGGACGGCATCTCTGTCGTGGTTACGATCGGACCCAGGGAGCACCAACAAATTATTGCCGAAGCCAGATGCATGATCAACCCGACCGACCCCTATCCCGACGTGGCCTTCATGGTGGATGAGAACTTCCGAGGACGTGGACTGGCAAGCGCTTTACTGCATTATCTTATAGATATTGCATTGGAAAGAGGGATACAAGGCTTCCGTGCGGAAGTCCTGGCATCCAACCGGCCCATGCTGAAGGTCTTCGAGCGACTGCCTTACGTGCTTCAAAAGCACATTGAAGACGACATAATATCCCTTCTGTTCAAGTTCGATGAATTGAAGCCGTAGAGGCATGAGACCCATGCGCCCGGAAGGCGAATATGAAGCGGACATGAATGGATGGGCTTGGGGGAAAGGGCAATGCTGTTGATTCAAGCTTTCCGCCGGCCCTGCCGGGGCCATTGCCCTCATATCCTCGAAGACCATGAAGAAACACCTCGTTTGGGACCAAACGGCAGCCTGTTCAATGTCGTGCCCGCGAAAGCGGGAACCCAGGGTCGTGCAGAACCAAGAATGGGTCCCCGCTTTCGCGCATAGGCGTTAAGATACGAGACGGATACGTTATCCGGGAATTAACGGCGCAATTCATCGGCAGGCCGCCCTACCCTTGTCGGCCCTGGTTTTCGCGCCGTGCCCTACGGACCCGGTCGATCTCCTTGGACACCTTTATCCCCCGTGTGCGCAACGAAAACCACACCAAGCGTTTCCGGTCCATCACAAAGAAGCGCTTTCCGTAACGTTTCAACGTGTTACGGTTGATCTCAAATCCCAGCCCCGGGCCGTCCGGGACCCGAAGCGTCCCATGATCGTGAACAAAGGGTTTCTCCAGTATCCCGTCACGTGCCTCCACGGTCCATCCCGGCGGGTTGTATGGATATTCCAGGTCCTTTTCGGCTGCAAAGGAGCTCGCGGCCATGAGTTGAAGATTGACGGCAAACCCGATCCCGTTCGTCCAGGTGTGAGGGGTGTATTGCAGGCCGTGGGCCCGGCACAGACGGGCCACCTCGATGGTCTGGGCAATACCGCCCGTGAAGATCGCATCCGGTTGAAAGATGTGGTAGCAACGGCGTTCGATCATCATGCGGAGCTCGGGGAGGCCGGCACTGTGGAGCTCGCCACCGGCCGTGGGAACACGGCTATAGGCGGTCAGCGCGGACAAATCGTCATACGCGTCCATCGGCAGCGGCTCCTCCAACCAAGCCAAGCCGGCATCAGCACAAGCATCGGCGAAGCGTTTGGCACGTTCCAGGTCCCAGAGCGGGGCATCTGCCACTATGGTTACCCGCCAGGCCTGATTGGCATCCACGCCGATCTTCATCTTGTCGCCTACGGCCTTGGCCGTGGCCGTTACCTTTCTAATATCAACCGCTTCATCAAAGTCATGGACACGCAGCTTGATGGCCCTGAAACCCTCCTGGTATCTTGCCTCCGCCTCCTCGATGCCGGCTTCCGGCGACTTGATTTCACCTGTGGAACAATAGACCCGAACCGTTTCCGGTTTCCCGCCCAATAGTTCACACACCGGCTTGCCCGCGACTTTGCCCGCGATGTCCCAGAAGGCCGGTTCAATCCAATAGTTGCGCCATCCGAGATATGAGATTTCCCGAAGCCGCTGCTGAATCAACCCGATGTCCAACGCATCTTCGCCGATGAGGTACGGCCCCAAGATGTCTCCCAAGCCGGCCCGTTCCCGGCCCATGGCAGGCCCCGCGCTGTAACCTTCCACCCCGGAGGCCGTGATGACTTTGATCAATGTGAAACGGTTCTCCATTTGTGGGAAACCCGGAATCCAACTGGGGTAGAACGGAGCCGGTAAAGGTATCGCCACGTGATAGAGCTCAATGCGAGCTATGGGGTCCATATTTTCCACACCTCCCGTAAGACCGTGATGCCTCCGTGATACAAGGCCGGGGGATTAAACCCGTTGCCGAAAGTAATGCCCGTAAGTGGCCATGGACATCCTCGGAGCGTCTGAAACCAGGCCGGCCGGTCCAAACCTCGCCGAGCATTTGGTCCATCCGTTCATCCGGAGTCATGTGTCCTCCCGTTTTGTCCGCAGCAGCCTATCCGGCGTTTTCAGGTTCGGGTTCCTTTGGTGCCGCTTCGCCTTCCGTTTCGGGCTGTGCGTCCTTTCGGCCGGCGGTTTCTTCCTCCGGCACGGGCTGGTCCAACTGAATGGGCTCTCCCGCTTGAGGACCTTCGGGTGTGGAACGCGCGGCCTCCCTTTCCGTCATTTCGAACACATCATGTTCCTGATACTCCGTGAACGCGTTGCCGTCACGCTGGACGAGCTTGAACCCCGTCCTGTGATCCGCAGCCGTCAGAGCCGAGCAAAGGAGCTCAAGGGCCCTCTCGCGCTCGTCCTCTGAAACTCGTAACCATCGATGCCCTACCTTGAAGCGACTGAACTTGTTACCGTCCCATTCGAGGATCAACCCGCGGTCCTGAAGATCAATCAACGTTTCTTGGAGACGATCGTTTTCCGCTCGCCCGGCGTGGCCTTCGGACTGTTTTCCCTGTTCCGTCCTGGCCGCCTTGGCTTCGTCCATCTTCTTCTCCATTATGGCGAACTGCGCGGGGAATACTAGAAACCTGAACAGTATGAAAAGCACCATGGCCACGGGGATTGCGAGAATCGCACCCTGGACCAAGGGCGGAACTCTCTCCAGAAGCGTCTTCTTGGTATCCACCCTGGCCCAGCGTTCACGACCCGTGAGCACGTGCCCGCATTCGGGACATATTAATGCCTTGTCGGACACCTCCGCGCCGCACTGCGAACAAACGGACCGGTCCGGGTCCGCGTCCTCCTCCAGCGTTTCAGCGAGAGTCGTAGCGGGCGGTTCTTTCGCGGACACGGGGGAATCAGAAGGAAGAGGCGCCGGAGCCGACGATTCAATGCGCTTCTTTACTTCAGGAATGCTCTTCAGTTTGTCCAACTTGGCTCGATCAAGTCCGTGCAGGCGCATCAATTCTTCATCCGTCCTGCCGGCCGCCACGTCTTCGATGAATTGTTTCGCGTTGATCTTAACGGTTTTCTTAGTCATAGCCGTAATCCGTTACCTCACCGACCCAGCCGGGAGAGTTTCCCGGTGAACGCCCCGCGGCATCGGATCCCGAGGCGAATCATTACACCACGAGTTCCCAGTCCAGGCCCCAGAGCCGAACGGACCCGTCAACCGCGCCGCCGGCTATCATGGAACCGTTTGGGAAGAAACAAACCGACCTCACGGGCGACACGTGACCCGACAAGACCGCAAGGGCCTCCTGGTCCGAAAAGTCCCACAATCTCAACATGCAGTCATCCGACCCCGTCACGCAGACACTTGAGTCGGACATGACGTCAATGGCCCTGACGGGTTCCGAATGGCCGCGCAATGATGCTATATTCATTCCCGACCCTACCATATAGATGGCCGTCTCGCCGATTTCAGTTCCGACCAAAGCCCGGTCCTGCGTGGCGACGTGATGCATGGCCGTGATCTTGACACCCAGATCCCGAAAAGCTCCCGTCGACTCACCGCCGGCCAAGGACCTTCGCTGAAGCCGCGCCCCGTCCAGGAGGGCGTACACTTGATCGCAGCCGGGAGTGAAGCCCAAGAAGTCATCCGCATTCATCGGAGGGCCTAGAGGCGTGGTCTCTAACGTTGCCGCATCTATCCTGACGCCTCGCTTGTCCGATGTGAGGGCCGAAAATGCGGCGCCCTGTTCCGAAAGGGCTATGGGCCACCGTATACCCGGTACTTCGCCGATGAGGTTTCCCGCCATTCCCCAGCGCCGAAGGACGTTATCCTCGGAGAGCGTGAGCACACCCTTGGACATTGGAAGAATCAGCACGGCCCTGATCGGGGATGCCGCGGCGAAAGTCCTTGCACAGCGGCCCGTTACCACGTCCCAGAGGGCCGCGGTCCCGTCGAGGCTTCCGCTGATCAACAGCATATTGTCGCCGGAAGCGTCCAAGCCGGTTACGGCCGCTTCATGACCGCGAAAACAACGGACGAAAGCCGCGGACCTGAGACCGCGCCTCGATGTCCGATTGCCCAGTATGTTGCGCATCAGGACGGCTTCTCTGGACCACGAAAAACCGGGCATTGCACGGACTTCGTTGAAACGCTCCAACGCATTCTCGGTGCTGTCTTGATGCAGCGCTGTCTCGAAGCCTTTAACGGCCGACTTGAACGCTAAATGTACGTCCTCGAGATCCTTGAAGGTCCTTGGGCGGCATACGGCAGGCTCCAGGAAACTGGATGAAAACCAGCCCGTATCCATGGACCATAGCCGCATGGCGCCCTTTGCCCCCCCGAGCATGATTAGTCGCGAGTCGGGTGATACGGCCAGCGCCGAAAGCTTCTCCCCCTCCAGGACAATGGTTCGGCAACAGCGGCCCGTGGCGGTTTCCCATATTCGGGCCTGCCCGTCCGTAGCTCCGGACACCGCGTATTCAGCACCTTTCAGAAAACGGACGGCCAATACCGCCCCATGATGCCCCGGCAGCCTGACATGCTCCCGTCCCGTCCGGGCGTCGCAGATGCGCACCACTCCGTCGGCGCCGCCGGAAATGACGGCATTCAACGCGGCATCGAAAGCCAGTGCCAATACGGCCCCTTCATGGGCCTGCACCTTCATTACCGGTGCTTTGGAATTGAAGCGGTACATGACCATGGTGCCGTCGTCTCTACCAATTATCAGAGACTCCCCGTTCTGAAAGAATTCCAGGCTAACCGGTTCCGGCGGCCCCACTTGGGCCTCCCAAAGCACGCTTCCGGTCTGTGCATCCCAGACCTTCACCGACCCGCCATACCCCGCGGCCGCGATCCGTTTGCCGTCCGGAGAAAACACCACTTTTCGGACGGACATGCCCTGCTGCTTACGAAGCACCCGTCCCTCGGGCCGGTTCCAGATGTCCAGGGTTTTGAAGGCCTGTCCGTAACCGGTTGCCGCAAGGCTTCCATCAGGAGAAAACGCCCCCGTTACAGGCACAAAATTGAACGTTCGGACGTTCTTCAGGCAACGGCCGCCGTCAAGCAGCCACGTGCGTATGGAGCGGTCTTCTCCTACGGACATTACCGCGTCGCCGAGGAACGCTATCGTTGATATCCGCTTTACGTGACCCGCGAAATGGCTTACTTCGCTTATTTGGGTGAACCCCAGGGAATCTATGAACTTCTCCGGGTCTCCTCCGAAAGCGGCCCAATTGTCGCGGTAATGGGTACGCTCTTCGCCGGCTTTCTTCAGCAGGGGTAAACCTCCCCGGACGTCTCCTCTCTGAACGTGAACCAGTCCCGTAAAATGCCGGTAATCGGGAGTGTCACGTACCTCGATCTTCAAAGACTCCATGGCGGAGACTACATCTTGGTCGGAGACTTCTCCCTTTCTCCATCTGAAGGAAAACAGGTTGTATACCGCCTGAAGGTGATCCGGGTCCGCGGAATGAGCGTTTTCCAGCAATTGGACGGCGTCGTTTTCCCGTCCGAGGTCGAGAAAGGAAACAGCTTGGTTGTTCAAGGAGTCGGCTTTGAGTCCCACCACACTCGGTCTCTTACGGGGCTTGTGCCCGTGGCCGAGGCTTTCGGCCGCGTCTTCCAAGGCTCGACAAACATCGCTGAAGGACGGATAGCGATCACCGGGCTTCTTTTCAAGGCATGTCATCAGGATATCGACCAGAGCACGCGGGATGTCGGGACGTATAAAAAGAGGGTCCACCGGGATTTTTCTTACGTGACAACGTACCAAATCACGAATGGAAAAGTTGCCCGTAAGATTGAAGGGCATTTCCCCCAGCAAGACCTCGTAGAGCATGACGCCGAAAGAGTAAACATCCGATCGAATGTCCTCCGGGCACTCCCTTGTGAAACGCTCGGGCGCCATATACCAGGGAGATCCCATGATCCCCTCGTTCAGGGTGGTTACGCTCTCATCCGTGTTCCAGGCCGCTGGAACGGTCGTATCGTCGACCTGTTCCTCTTCCTCGTCTTCTATGGACGTGTCAGGACCGTCTACCCGTTTGACAAGGCCGAAATCGGTTATCTTCAACGTTCCGTCCCTTGTGAGCAGACAATTTGCCGGCTTGATATCCCGATGGATCATACCTCGACGCTCGGCATGCATCATGCCGTGGGTGAATTGAAGCATGAAGTCGACCAGGACCTTCAAGTCTCCTTTTCGGTTCCTTACAAG
Source organism: Pseudomonadota bacterium (assembly GCA_043799015.1). GTDB lineage: Bacteria > Desulfobacterota > Desulfomonilia > Desulfomonilales > Desulfomonilaceae > JAZDOF01. The sequence continues at coordinate 10,389 of JAZDOF010000806.1, forward strand.
CCACCGGTCAAGGTCTCCGCCATCCACAAATTCCATAAACAGGCGCGGGAGTCCGTCAAGTACCCTGGCATAATAGCAGGTGGCGATGTTCGGATGTACCCCCAGTTGAACCCATAGCTCCGCTTCCCTCAGAAACCGTATTACGTCCCCTTCGCTCTTAACCGCATCCGACTTCGGGGTCTTGATGGCCAGCATCATTTTCCATAGACGGTGAAAAACGAAATGCACACGTCCCATACCCCCTGCCGAGGAACCGAGCACCTCATACAAGCCCTCGATCACGTCCCCTTTCTTCCAGTCCTTCGTGGATAGGTCGGCGGAAACGGCTGAAAAAACGGATTTTCGTTCGGTCTTGTCCAGGGGGCCGTGCCTCTCCGTTGCCTTCACCTTTGATTGGGTCAGAGCCGGTTCAATGTGCCTATACGCCTTTACGCCGAATCCCGCGGTCTTCAGAATTTCCGCGAGCTTACGCAGTTCCTCCGACACTCGGACCCGTCTCAGCATCAAAGGCCCCTGATCCAGTTGTCCCGCAACGTTGTCCGGAGAAATCTTCAGCACGCGCGCCAACACGCGGATGGCCTTGTCCCGCGCGGGTCCGCCGACTTGAGTCGATCTTATTTCTAGGTTTACGTAGTCCGGAACGGCGCTCATCGGGTAAAGCCTCGAATCAAACCGGGCGATTCAAAACGACCTACGTCCCGGCCCCCTGAAGCGGTCACCGTGACATGCGCCGTAGATGGAGCGAATTCCGGGCGCATACCCACAGCCCCTCATCGGATCAAGTCGCTCCACGCCCATATCTTGAGCTACCGCCGACCGTTCGTCAAGCGCCCGGACAAACGGTAAATCGTTTCGTAAACGGGTCGGCGCTCCCGGCACCGCCTGTCGCCCCTACTATTATAGGTTGCCAAAAGTTTTGTCCGAAACAGCCAAATCCCCCCCACCCCCCCTTTACCGGGAGCCCGGTAAGGGGGGGGGCCAAAATGCCGCATGGGGACGCATGATTACCCCCCTTTTGTAAAGGGGGGTAGGGGGGATTTATCCTCAGAAGCTAAGACGATGTCCGAGCCCTCAAACGGACATTAATTCCGGCAA
>JAZDOF010000825.1:0-2596 GCA_043799015.1 Pseudomonadota bacterium
CTGGCGGTGGGAAAACCCTCTTCGCGCTCGCTGTAGCCCAACAGCTTCAAAATGATCGTGAGCGTGACCTGCGTCTTGTCATAGTTGTACCCACAATCCCCTTAATGTTTCAATGGCGTGATGAAGTGCGGCGTGGAAACCTTCCCGATTCAGCCATTGGACTCATGGGCGGCAGTCAGGACCTCCCTCCGATTTCAGGTCTTCGAGTCTTGATCTGCGTGTTGAACTCGGCTCGCGAGCGGCTTCCTGGATTTGTCAGGAAAGCACGCTGGGCAGAACGAATGCTTCTCGTTGTCGATGAGTGCCACCGCACCAACGCCGAACAGGCCCAGCGCATTTTCGATGCAATGCCGAAGTACACGCTTGGCCTCTCGGCGACGCCAGAGCAGGATTTGGAGTCGGAGGGATTGCCGTCAGACGAGGCCTACGAGAAGGGCGTTGTAGGACGAGCACTGGGGCCGATCATCTATGATTTCACGATCAAACAAAGTCTTGCTGCCGGATTGCTGACACCGTTTGAGGTATGGCATATCGGATTGTCCCTCTCTCCACCCGAGGCCAATGAACACGCACGATTGAGCCGAGAAATAACACAACTGCGCAAGTCGCTCCAAAGACGTCACCACCAGAGCCCTTCTAAACAGGGGTTCCTTGCCTGGTGTCAGACCCAGGCGAAGCGGAGCGGACCCGCAGGGGGTGAAGCCGAACGTTTTATTGGCCTTGCTAACCGACGCAAACGTCTGCTCTACCGTGCGACGGCAAGATTCGGCGTCACATTGGGGGTTCTTTCCGAATCGGTTAATGATCCAGAAGGACGGGCAATCGTTTTTCATGAGTCAATCGACGAGATTGAGACACTTTTCCTATTGGCCGACGAAAAGGGACTTCCCGCCGTCCTTGAACATAGCAAACTGCCTGATAGTCTTCGTGCCGAGAATATTGACGTATTCCGGCGAGGCATAGCCCGCATTATCATCAGTGCTAAATCCCTTGTGGAGGGTTTTAACGTTCCGTCGGCGGACCTCGGCATCATTGCAGCCTCATCCGGCTCGGTGCGTCAAAGAATCCAGAGCCTTGGGCGTATGCTCCGCAGAAAGCACGGGAACCGTAATGCGCGCATTCTGGTGTTGTACGTCCGCGATACCGAGGACGAAGCCATTTATGAAAAGGCTGACTGGGAGAACATTATCGGCGCCGAGCGCAATCGATATTTTTATTGGAATGCCGATCCAGAAGAAACTATGTGGTCCAAAGGACTCTTTGAGACCCAGAAGGCACCCCGATTGTATAAACCTCCATCGTGGGAAATCGATATTGGCGACCTGAATTCAGGTGATCCATACCCGGCTCAACTGGACGGTCTTGACCTCCGAGTTGATCAGTCAAATAACCTTCGCACAGAAGACGGCAGCCTCGTCCTAACACCCTCCGAGTTCATAACAGCTATTCTGGAGCAATCTTCTTACCGGCGTGCCCGACTAACACCAGCGGGGCATCTCATAGTACGTGTCGATCGTAGAGGCTCGGAGGAATCAGATTGGCGTTTTATTGGCGCGATCAACCTGCCAGAGAATCATGGAACCACAGCTGTTACGGTGCTTCGTCTAATGACCATTTCCGGACGGCGTGAGATTGCCTTGGAAGACGAACGTGGCAGAGGAGCGGTCAAGTTTGCCCTCAAACCTGGCACGAGCCTCACGCCAGAGGGAGGGGATGCACGAGACCGATTGTTGGAATGGGTGCGAAGCGTTCAATTAAAACAAGGTATTCGAATTAGGGAGATCTTCTGGGACCGCCAGTCAAATTACTGGCTGGAAATTGAGGGCAAAAAAATAGCGCACGATGGTCCCATACCGCCTTTGGAGTTCAAAACATGATACCTTTCGAGTTCAAACCGTTGCTTCATCCGTTTCCGCGGTGGATGGGTCCCTTTTCGCCATCGAGAGGGAAGAAATCAGGATTCCGCGTTCAACGGGAAGAGATAAGGGCATGGGATGATGAAGGAACCTTTTGGCCTGTTGTAGAATGCCTTGGGGTCAAGTCGATTGTACGGATAGTTAAGTTCTATTGGAAGGGGGGTCGTGTACTTTTTTTACCGAACGGATTCGTTGTAAAGCCTCTACAAGAGGATGATGAGGTAGGGCAACGCGTTCTCATCGGTCGATTCCGTGGATCAATATTGCTTAAAAGACCGAAAGGCAGTGACTTTGATATGAGTCGTCCAGGTAATCTTAAACCGGGCGATCCTTGGCCGGGTCCGAAGACAACGGGACTTGAGTGCATCATTGATGGGACCGGTACCCTGAATTGTTCATGGTATCACCCCATACGGTTGGGCAGAGAGGATGTCTTTGAAAAACTGAGAGGGCAGGATTGTGCACTTGCGGAGGGCTTCCGTGCCGCTCGGCCAAATCATACCGGAGGTCGCGTCCGCATTACCGCAAATGGTCACGTCATAACCAATCGCGAGGAATGGGCTGGATGGGTATCTACCTACGTTGGTTTTGTGGATCCCAGCTCATGGGCGGGTTGGGAACATTGGATTGGATAGGAAAGGAGCTCATATGAACACACTTACTCTTTATCGCGGCGTCTG
>JAZDOF010000851.1:0-7661 GCA_043799015.1 Pseudomonadota bacterium
ACCCGACCCCGGAGAGCCTTACCGTCGCCCGCGCCCCGCACCGGCCACAGGTTCTGAGAGAAAAAAATAAAAAAACCGACTCTCGTCACCCGCTACAGCCCATTTTGAGCTCCAAAAGCGGTTTACCCGGTCGTGCGCCTCGGTCCGTCTCCTGTCGGGATTCCAACAAATGGTTGACAATCCGCCGTATTCCGACCACCCTAGGCATCGGCTTTCAACCGCTGATGATCACGGGGGGCGTGCCGTGGAACCCGACATCGCAATCGAGCTCATCATCCTAGGAGGGCTGGCTTCCCTACTGGCCGTCCTGATAGTATGCGAGCCCCTGTACAAGCGATATAGGAACTGGAAGATAAAAAGGGCCTTCAGGATGCGTGACAAGAAATACAACCTGCGTTAGCCGCCACGGGTTTTCAACACCGGCAAACCCAACGAGTTGCAGCCTCCATCAAATGCCGATAATTCCTACACGCCGCCGACGTTCAGCCTGACGACTTTCAGGAACGCATCGTCCGATACGGGGTTCCGGATCAGTGTACCACAAAAGACCGTCCCTGATTCGAGACGGCCGCTACCCGTTCGCACGTCGGAGGTATTGAATTCCGCGATCTCCCCGGGGATATTGCGCGCTTGGCGGCCAAGGTTCGTGATGGTCAAACCGCCCCATGAGAATGTCGGCGGGAATGCCCTCCGGGAATGCCGCACACGAGCCGAAGCCGTGGCCTTCCGAATACCGGCAGGTGTTGCACTGCGGATCTATTCTAACCGTGGGTTCGAAATCATCCGTTCCAGTCATGGAACATACCTCCTGAGCCGGTGAACCTGAAGCATCCGATGCGTGGTCGACGACACGCGACTTAAAATCCGGCCCTTTCCAATCCGGTACCGTCGGATAACTGCCGACAAGAGTCAAGATGACATTACACCCGACATTCGTATTCAGGTCAAGCTTCAAGAAAAACCGACTGCATGCGTTTGATTTATCGGTGTTTTCGTGGCTCGCCTCTTTTTAATCCGGAGACTTTCACCTTTCGCATGGGTGGATTTCCCACGGGTACCGGTATGGGACGTTTTGCTAAGCCCAATCAGCCACCACGACGGTAATGTTGTCCCGGCCTCCTTTGCTCTTAGCCGCGTTCACAAGCGCGGTGCAACCCTCATCCGGATCGCGGTATCGGCCCAGGATCGCTGCGATATCGGCTTCATCCACCTCACCGGTAAGTCCATCGGTGCATAGCATCAGTCTATCGCCCGGAAGGAGCCCGATAGATCGGACCTCGGGATGGACCTCTTCCCTCATGCCCACGTATCGAGACAACATGCCTCTCGCAGGATGTGTCCTTACCTCATCCGGGGCCACATCTCCGGACTTCAGAAGAATTGCCAGAACCGAGTGGTCTTCGGTAAGGAGATCCAATTTCCCCTTACGGTACAAGTAGGCACGGCTGTCTCCCATGTGCGCGATGTGAGCGACGGAGTCCAAGAAGAGCAGCAGGACGACGGTGGCCCCCATGCCGGCCAAACCGGGGCGGGCCGCTGCATGGGCCCACATCTTGCCGGCCAGCTTGACCGTGGAATCTATCAGGATTTTCTTGATCGCGGCTTCATCCTTCGTATCAATGGATGACAACGCCCTTTGGATCAGCTCGGGAAGCCGCTGCGAAACCGTCGATGAAGCCAAGGCTCCCGCGTTGTGCCCCCCCAGCCCATCCGAAACAAGGAGCAGGCCTCGGTCCGGGGACACGGAGTACGCGTCTTCGTTGCCGGGGCGAACGTTCCCCGGATCGGTGAGCGCCCCGACTTCGATGCTTCGTACGGGGAATGCAGCCGGGCTGGTCCGGCTTGGAATAGTATAGTCGTCGGCTCCGACCACTTATCGTCCTCTTGCCTTCCTTCGATGCACTATTGTGAGATATCATGCGAGTAGCGGCCGGACCAAGAAAAAAGGAGGCGGAACGCAATCCTTATGGTAACCATTCACTCTTGTGGGGCAGGCTTCCCAGCCTGCCGAGATCGCACTAAGAAAATTCGCAGGCTGGAAAGCCTGCGCCACGTTGAGATTGGAATTTCCCGCCCGTAAGTGAATGGTTGCATCCTTATGATGGTTCACTCTCGACCGTTTTTCAGTTATACCGTTAGCTGAAGCTCCGTTCGCAATTTGTCGACGTGCACCGGAGAGACCGGCCAAGCGCGGAGTATATCAAGAAGAGGCGGGCCTCTACGGACCTATGTACTTCGTTGCGTAGACACGGTTGCCGACCCGGTGACATTCATTGACCCGAATAGGACAGGCCTCCGTGCCGGTCCTGCCTGCCGTTGCCGTAATTGTGACTTGGGCCGTTAAGCTTTGCCGTTCTTTCGTCCTTATTAGGACGCAGTAACGGGGTACACCATTGAGACGTATGAACTTCCAGGGACTGGTATTGCGTGCCCTCAATTCCCTCCCTAGGGTTTTCCAGGACAAAATGGAAAATGTGGAGATCTTGGTTGAAGACTTTCCCGACGATGAGACATTGGAATCCTTGGGGATACAATCCAAATGGGAACTTTTCGGGCTGTACTCGGGCGTGCCCCTCCCGCACCACGGGTTCTTCGGGGCGCCGGTCCTGCCGGAAAGAATCTACCTGTACCAACGCCCCATACTCGGCGCGGCACGAGATGAAAATGAGGTTTTCGCATTGATCCGAGACGTTCTGATTCACGAGATCGGTCATCATTTCGGCTTCGATGAGGACGAATTGGAGGAAATGGAAGGGGATCGAGAGTTCTGACGCAAAGCAAACGCGGGGCATATTCAACCGTCGGAATTATCAACCGGGGCAAGAAAACGCGTCAGAAGCTCTTCTACGCGTTTCGGGTCTCTAGTCTCGCAGGTCCATAGTATCAGGGGGTCCCATCCGAGGGCCTTGAGTTCGGCCATGTTCCTCCGATCCCTTTCGAGGTTGCCGGAAAGCTTCCGGTCCCAGAATTCTTGATTGCAGGCGGGACGAGCCGCCCTGGGGCAGCCCTCGTGGCCGTGCCAGAAGCAGCCGTGGACGAAGATCACCTTTCGCAGTCGGGGCAACACGATGTCGGGTCTACCCGGGAGGTCCTTTCGATGAAGTCGGAACCTGAATCCCATGCGGTGCAGGATGGAGCGGACCAGGAGCTCGGGTCGGGTGTTCGCTCCCTTCACCTTGGACATTATGCTGCTGCGTTTTTCCGGGGAGAATACGTCCGCCATGAGCCGTATACTACATGAGATACGCTTGCATGTCATAGCGGTTGCCGAAAGGATTGTCCGTTTGTGCGCCGGGGCATCTCAGAAAGATCGCCCTCGGCCCCAAAGGCGCTGGAATTAGCCGGAGTCTCCTAATTTTCACATGCCCCCACCCTTTGTCCCTTTGGAAGTTGGGGGAGGGCATGGCGGAACCAACTTTTCGGCGATCATAAGACGGATCGAGGACCTTGAACGTGAATCCGGAAGCTCCAATGCGACTGTTATATGCCGAAGACGATCCCGGCCTGGCCCGCCTGCTGCAGAAGAAACTCGAGCGTCTGGGATACGTCGTGGATGTGGCGGGTGACGGTCCCCAAAGCCTGTCCATGCTCGAATCGGGCTCGTACGATGTCTTGGCCCTGGATCACAATATCCCGGGCATTACGGGCCTTGAGGTAATAAGGACCCTCGCGACGAGAGGGAGACTGCCGCCGACCATCATGATCACCGGAGCCGGGGATGAGAGGGTGGCGGTGGAGGCGTTGAAGCTGGGTGCGGATGATTACATCATCAAAGATCCGCAGGCCGGCTATCTCGATCTCCTGCCCGCGCGTATTCGGCAGGCTATCGACAAGAACAGGCTGAAACAAGAGAAGGAACGTGCCGAGGCAGCGCTTCGTCGAATCAACGAAGAGTTGGAGCAGCGCATTCATGAGGCCGTTGCGGACCTCGTCGAGGCGAACCGAAAACTCGAAGAGGAAGTTGTGGAAAGAAGAAAGGCCCAGGAGGCCCTTAGACAAAGCGAACACAGGTACCGCAGCCTGGTGGAAGGAAGCTTCGACGGCATTTATATAAGGAACGGCACCCGCATCCTGTTTGCCAATCGGCGGATGCAGGAAATGCTCCTTTATCCGGAAGAAGAGCTGACCGCCCTGGATCCGTGGGAGATATATCACCCCGAAGATCGATCGCTGGTGAGGCGGATAGAGGCTGATCGACCGGATGGCAAGACCACGGCGGACAGGTACGAGGTCCGTCTCAGACGTAAAGACGGTTCCATTCTGAGGGGAGAGGTTGACTCGAGGTTTGGTACGCTCAACGATGAACCCGTCGTCCAAATCTGCGTCAGAGATATCACCGAACGCTGGAGGGCCGAAGAAGAGCGCCTGAGACTGGCCACAGCGCTTGAACAGTCCGCGGATACCATACTTATTACCGATACGTGCGGGACGATTCTTTACGCGAACCCGGCATTTGAAAAGAACACCGGTTATGCCCGGGAAGAGGCGGTAGGTATGAAGGCCGGTATACTGAAAAGCGGACGCCACGAGGACTCGTTCTATCGGAAGATGTGGGGTGCGCTCAAGAAGGGTGAAACATGGAAGGGACGCTTCATTAACCGAAAGAAGGACGGCTCTCTTTTCCACGAAGAAACGACCATAGCACCGGTGAAGAACCAAGCCGGGCTGACCGTAAACTACGTCGCGATAAAGCGTGACGTAACCAAGGACATCGCCCTGGAAAGCGAGATGCGCCAGGGCCAGAAGATGCAGGCATTGGGGACCCTCGCCGGTGGTATAGCCCATGATTTCAACAACATCCTTCAAGTAATATCCGGCTACACGGAACTCACATTGGAACGGACCGATGAAGGGTCGATCGTTCATGGTAACTTGAGACAAATCCTTTCGGCAACGTGGCGTGCCGGCGACCTTGTGCATCAAATACTCACTTTCTGCCGACAGAAAGAACACGAGCGGAGACCTACCGCAATCGGTCCCATCGTAAAGGAAACTTTGAAATTCATGAGGGCGTCAATCCCCGCGTTCATCGAGATCCGGCATCGGATTTTTCGCGGATTGGGCCGAATTATGGCGGATCCCACGGACATGCACCGACTCATTATGAATATGTGCAGCAATGCGGCTTACGCGATGAAGGAACGCGGGGGGATTCTGGAAGTAACCATGGAGGAGGTCTCGGCCGAAGGCGCGGGAGGCGATGCAGGGCCCGATAAAAGCGCGAAGGGGCATGTAAGGCTCACCGTGAGCGATACAGGGCACGGTATGGAGCCCGAAATCGTGCAACGCATGTTTGACCCGTATTTTACGACCAAGGAGCCCGGCGAAGGAACCGGCCTCGGCATGTCCGTGGTGTTGGGAATTGTGGAAGCCCACGAAGGGACCATATCCGTCGCGAGCGAACCCGGCAAAGGCACCGTTTTCACCTTAACATTTCCGGTCATAGAGGATGGGCCGCTCGCCCTTAAGGAGCCCGTGACGGACCATTCCTTCGATGAGAGCATTCGGATACTGGTGGTGGACGATGAACCCGCGGTCCTGAAGATGATGTCCGAAATGCTCGAACAAATGGGCCACAAAGTGGATCAAGCCGGCAACGGAGCGGAAGGGCTTGATATGTTTTTGAAGAATGGACGTTGTTACGACCTGGTTGTCACCGATCTGACCATGCCCGAAATGACCGGAGTCCGCCTCGCGGAGGAGATATCAAGAACGGGCGCAGGTGTGCCCGTAATCTTATGTTCCGGTTTTGAAGAAAAGGGCCTCGACGGGGATGCCGGCTCGACGGGGATTTTCGAAAGATTGGCAAAACCGGTATCAAAGAGGGATTTGGCGGACGCGATCCGTCGGGCTTCGGCGTATAGGGCCCACTGCTGATTCCGGCCCGGGGCGCCGCACTTGAGAATAGAGACTGAACAGGGGTTGATTATGGGGTCGTCGCATCCGTTGCGGGTACTGTACATGGAAGATAACCCCGGACTGGGGCGTCTGCTGCAAAGACGCCTTAATCGTCTGGGATACGACGTGGATACGGCTCCGGACGGAGAAATAGGGCTTGCCATGTACAATGCAAACCCCTATGACGTGTTGGCGCTCGACCAAGAAATGCCGCGAAAGACGGGTATCGAGGTTATCCGCGAGCTTGCCGCACGAGGCCCGCTTCCCCCGACCATCGTCGTTACCGGTGCCGGCAGCGAAATGGTCGCGGTGGAAGCCATGAAGATGGGAGCCAGTGACTATATTATCAAGGACCCCGATGGGCGCTATCTGGAACTCATTCCATCCATAATAGAGAAGGCCGTCGAAGTCCATCGCATGCGTGAGGACAAACAACGCGCGGAGGAGGCCCTCCGCCGAGCGAACGACGAACTTGAAGACCGGGTCGGACAACGCACCGAAGAACTCCGGAACGCCAATCAGGCCCTGCGCAACGAGGTGGAAGAGCGGAGAAAGCTGACGGAAAGCCTCCGTAAGGCCAACAGGCTCTTGGAAGCCTTAACGTTGGGTCAAATGCACTTCATCTCGCGCAAAGACGGGAAGGACCCGTTTCATGTGGTCTTGAAACTGCTCGTGGCCCTTACGGAAAGCGTTCATGGTTCCATTACCGAGATCGTGGAACCTAACGGTCCGGACGCGACGCCGACAGCTCGCTGCTTGAGCCGGATAATCCGATCCGGAGAAACGGAGGGGCAGGAGGGCGAGTGTGATGCCGTGCCGGATGAGTTGGCCACGTGCGGTGAACTGGTCGCAGGGCTCATTGCCTCCGGAAAACCGGTCATATTCAGCGACGGGACGTGTGATTCATCGGAAATCGGTTTGACGTCGAGCTTTCCGGGCCCCCGGTCCATGCTGGCCATCCCGCTTTCGGCAGGCGATCGGGTAATCGGAATCATTTGGTTGGCCGACCGGGAACGGGGATACGATACGGAGCTTATCGGATTCATTGAGCCATGCGTCTATACCTGCGCCACAATGATCGAGGGAGTCCGCAACGAACGCAATCGGCTTAAAATGGTTGAAGAATTGAGATTAAGCGAGGAGCGGTTCAGAACCATTGTGGATTCGGCGAGCGATTTAATATTCATCAAGAACGTGAATCGGCAGTATTCCTTCGTAAATCCCGCTTTTGAGGAGGTCTTGGCTCGCAACGCGGCCGGTATTCTCGGAAGGACCGATGAAGAGCTTTTTGCCGAGGATGGGGGCAACCTGCTCATGGAGATCGACGCAAGGGTGCTCAAAGGTGAAAGAATTGAAACCCAACTGACTCGAAGCCTGGACGGTGCGCCCGTGACCTTCCTGGAGACCCGTTTTCCAATGGGCACACCCGACGGCCGAATCGTCGGGATCTGCGGTATCGCCCGAAACGTGACGGATCGACGGGAAGGCCCGTCCTATCCTTTCACCGCGACCGCGGAATACGCGTCTAAGGCCATGAGATCCTTTATGGCCGCGGCGCTTTTGGCGGCCCAAAAGGACAGCACCATATTGTTGCGCGGGGAGAGCGGGGCGGGAAATGACTACTTCGCAAGGTACATTCATGATCGCTCCAAAAGATCGGGAAAGACCTGCAACTGGTACAACCGCCGGAAATAGAGACGGAAGCCATGGAAGCGCTGCTCAGATATCAATGGCCGGGCAACGTACGAGAATTGCGGAACGTC
>JAZDOF010000895.1:0-6424 GCA_043799015.1 Pseudomonadota bacterium
GGCACGGCCGATGGTCTGTATGAGGGCACGTTCCGATCTGAGGAAAGCCTCCTTGTCCGCGTCGAGAATGGCCACAAGGGCTACCTCGGGGATGTCCAACCCCTCCCTGAGGAGGTTGATTCCGATCAAAACGTCGAACTCACCAAGTCGTAGGTCTCGGATGAGCTCCATCCGTTGGATGGTTTTGATCTCGGAATGCAGATAACGCACCCTGATGCCCAGTTTTGCGTAGTACTCCGTAAGGTCCTCGGCCATCCGTTTGGTCAGCGTCGTCACAAGGACCCGTTGCCCCTTGTCGATTCGATTTCGGATTTCATCGAGAAGGTCGTCCACCTGGGATGAAGCGGGTCGCAGTTCTATCGCCGGGTCGATGAGACCGGTCGGGCGGATGATCTGCTCCACCACTCGGTCTGCGGCCTTTTCCATTTCGTACTTTCCGGGAGTTGCCGATACGTATACGGCCTGATTCACGTGGGTTTCAAATTCCTCGAATCGCAGCGGACGGTTGTCCAACGCGCTGGGAAGGCGGAACCCGTACTCAACCAGAGTTTGCTTCCTGGAGCGATCCCCACGGAACATGCCCCCTATCTGAGGCACACTGACGTGGGATTCGTCAATAAAGAACAAGGAATCCTTGGGGAAATACTCGAGAAGCGTAGGAGGCGGTTCACCGGGATTGCGACCGGTGAGATATCTGGAATAGTTCTCGATGCCGTTACAGTATCCAATCTCCTTGAGCATTTCCACGTCAAACCGCGTCCGTTCTTCTATCCGCTGGGCTTCGATGAGGCGATTCTGCGATCTGAAGAAATCAACCTGCTGCTTCATCTCTTCGAGTATGTCGTTTACGCACGATCTCAGGTGGTCTCTTTCAGTTACGTAGTGAGTCGCAGGGTAGATGGCCGCATTATCCAAGGTGCGGATTATCTTGCCGCGCAGAGGGTCCACTTCATAGATGGCGTCAACGGTATCGCCGAAGAACTCGATTCTGATCGCGACCTTTTCCTCGTGCGCGGGAAAGACCTCCACCACATCACCCCTCACCCTGAACGTCCCCCGATGAAAATCCATATCGTTACGTTCATATTGGATCTCCACCAGTTGCCGGAGCACATCATCCCGGTTGCTCTCCCTGTTCCTGATGAGGTGAACCAGCATGTTGCCGTAGGACTCCGGTGATCCCAGACCGTAGATACAGGATACGGACGCTACTATGACCACGTCCCGGCGTTCCAGCAGCGATCGGGTTGCGGAGTGACGCATCTTGTCGATGGTTTCGTTGATGCTGGAGTCTTTTTCGATATATGTGTCCGATTGGGGGATGTACGCCTCGGGCTGGTAATAGTCATAGTACGAAACGAAATACTCGACCGCGTTTTCCGGGAAGACGGACTTGAATTCGTTGAAGAGCTGAGCCGCAAGGGTCTTATTGGGTGCTAGTACCAGAGCGGGCCTGCCCACCGCGGCTATTACGTTCGCCATGGTGAAGGTCTTGCCCGATCCGGTGACTCCGAGAAGGACCTGGTGCTTTTCCCCTTTGTTGACGCCTTCTAAGAGATTCTCTATGGCCGCGGGTTGGTCCCCTCGGGGCTGAAAATCGGACACTATACGAAATTCAGACATCTCAACGTCCTTGATGGACTCATATTTTCCCCTCGACCACTCGAAGCGACCTATGGATCCGTTCTATAACTTGAACGAGGTTCTTGAACCCCTCCGGTCGGTCGGAAACGATCATCTGGAGGATATGCGTGCCACTTACATAGTACTGGATCATCTGTACCAATTCCAGGTCCTTGCGGGCTTTGAACGTACATACCACATATCCTTGCGCATCGCTCCAGCCGGGAAGCTTTCCTTCCTTGAGCACCTCAACGGACTTTCCGTCTTCGCCCGTCCCTTTCTTCAGCGCCTCTATGAGGGGTTTCACCTGTGCCGGGCCTTTTGTACGCCTCTTTTCAACAAATACGCTTATCCTCAGTCCCGCCTTCGGATGAAATAGGGTCACCTCGTCCGGATCCGAATTCCGTGGCGTCATGGTGTTGGGATACTCGAATGAGAAGCGCCCGCCCGGGTCTTTGTAACGCGTAAAGGGATCCTTGGACGCTGGATTCTTTTCAGGCGCCGCCGCCATGCAGCACCACGCGATGATGCAGATCAACGTCAGTTTGCCCACGGTTGGAAGACCCCAAGCCGCCCCCTGCCGCAGGAAGCCATGGGATATCGGCCGATCGCCTGTGTTCACAGGCGGCAATTCCTCGTTTCGCGTCCTGTAACCCACGAGAAACCTTCTCGAACACACGTACCGAGGATTGCCCTTGGGTGCCGATACCTGTACTATTCGGACGGCACGGGCGCGGCCGCGTTCAGATAGGCTTTAGGCTCTTTTTCCGATTGCGTCAATAGATGCGGGGGCGAAGGAAGCCTATGGTCGAATCGGTCGACGAGGGACGGGTGGAACACGAATTACGTGCGAAATATCCGAAGGTTGCCGAGAGACGCGCCTAGGCCCTTCTCGCGAAGGTGGGGGGCAGTATTGGATGCGAAAATACTCTCCTTCCCTTCCGCAGCATTGAGATGGTGGAATTCCGTTCACAGGGGGCCGAACATGGTTATTGAGTTGATCCACAAATGGGTTCTCATCCGCTTTATCCCGGAATTAACGGGTAGAGCAACCGCCGGTCGCTTGTACGAGGTGGCCGACCAATTTTGGAGCAACGCAAAGGTGGTTCGGAAAGGGTCTACCGGGACATTACTCCAAATAATCATGGGTCTTGTACTCGTTGGACCGGCCGTCTTCCCGGCAGCTTCCGCCTTTGCCGACGGCGGGGCATGGCGATACGACCGGTCTTCCATGAAGTTGCTCGCCATGAATGAGCAACGCGCGTTCATAACCTTCAAGGACGGCATACAACGTATGGCCCTGGCCGTTAACCTCTCGGAGGCGGGCTCCGAGGAGAACAGATCTAAAGACGTTGTGTGGATATTCCCCATCCCCGGCCGACCTGATCAGGTCAAGATCGACATCATGGGATTCCTTCCCGAATTCATGGGAACCAGGGATGTTAGGTCGGAAGCTCGAAGCACGCTTCTTTCCTGTGCCGCTGTCACCCTGGCCGTTCCCCCCTTGCTACTGCCTTTGGGTTTTGTTCTTGCGGTTGCGGTCCCTTACTACGGGTCGTACAAGGGTGGGGGCTCCTACGACTCCCACCGGCAGGCTGAACGTTGGGGCATTCGGGCGGAAGCGGTTACCGCAGACTCTTTGGATGGGTTGGCCGCATTTCTTAAAGATAGAAAAGTGGGGGTTGATGCTCCAGGACTGAAGACCCTGTCTCCCTACTTCGGGGATCAATACGTCTTCGTAATCTGCTGGATCGCCTCACGGGACGAAGTTCGCCGAAAGTTCGGCGATCGGGCCGGCCATGGGGCTTATCCGAGCCTTTTCATCAAATTCCCGGTCGACCGGCCTTTCTTTCCCATGCGAGCCACCAGCGCGTACGGAGAGGATGAGTTCCCGGTGTCGCTTTTTGTTATGGATTGGATGACCCCGAGCGTGTCTCTGCCCGGTATGAAGGTAGGGTATCACACTACATGGAAGGGAGCTTTCAAACACTCTTAAGATAGGGCCGTCCGCCACAAGAGCTCGATCGAGGATGAGACCACGGGTCATCAAGCTTTCCTGTCGATGGAGGAATTCATGACCAGTGCTGCCGGCCATGGTGATCGAGTCCAACTACCGTACACCCGCGTGACGATCCGTTCGCCGGCCGCTTACTTCACCGAAGATATCCGATTCAACCCGGGGCCTCCGGTGAGCGTCAGCCTTGCATTCCACGTCACGGAGTCCCCTCTCCTAATTTGGATGCCGTACACTCTCACTTTGTCCTGGCTTAGCGGGGGCTTGGCAGGCTTGATGGTTTTTGGGAGCTTCAGGTACCATTCCTTCCTCGGCCTTTTCAACATCGTGCCGTTTCTTGGCCTCTGGTTTGCCGTGCGGATATGGGGGATTCCGGGGACGCTTGGCTGGAGAAGCAGGCTTTTCGAATGGGTTACAACTTATCGAACGATGAGTGATGCGGAGGATCGTCGGTTACGATTCCGGTTCCACAAATGGTTTGCGTTTTATCTCCTTCTGTTCGTCGTGATTACCATGTTGCCGGTATGGTTGTATACTTGACGGAGGACCGGTTCGCGTAAAGCGGCAGCACGAGTGAAGGTTGCAGCGCCTGCGGAAGCTGCATAATATGGGAACGGGGACACAAACGAGGTCTGTTGCCTTTCATCAACAACGCCGTTTTCTTAGGAGGCGGTAATGGAAACAAGGCGTGTCACTAAACTCGTCAGAGAGGGGAGTTATGTGGCCGAGGTAGATGTGGAGCAAATCATCTCCGATGAATCGTGGTCCCCGTATTTGTCCGTGGAAGACGCCTGCTGACTCGACGAGGTTAGAGAAGCGTTGCGCTCGGGTGACACCGGCGCGGCAGCGCGCCTTGCACGTGTCTATATGTTGACGCCTGTGGCGGTATGAACCGTAACATGGGGTTCCTCATTCCCGACGTCAAGCTTGTGATGGGGTCCCTTTATGGCATGTGCCGAAAGTTTTGTCCCAAACGGCCAAATCCCCCCTAACCCCCCTTTACCGGGAGCCCGGTAAGGGGGGGGGCTGGAATACTCCATGGGTACGCATGATTACCCCCCTTTTGTAAAGGGGGGCAGGGGGGATTTATAGCTGGAAGCTAAGACGCCGGCCGAGCCGTCAAACGGACATTAATTTCGGCAACCGCTATAAAGACCTCGGCCGATTAACGAGATAAATGCCGCCTGCAACCAGAGTCAACCCGACCCAAAGGATCGGGGTAAGCGCCTCACCGAGCAGAAGCCCACCCAGCACGACTCCGAATAGGGGGGAAAGAAAGGTGAACGCCGAAATCCGGCTGGCCTGATAGCGGTGTATCAGCCAGAACCAGGCCAGATAGCTGATGAACGCAACAATAACCGATTGATAGAAAAGGGCAGCCAGGACAATCGGCGTCGGCGAGACCGTTCTCCCCCACTCGAACGCCGCTGATCCCGCCGCCAGCACGGGTATTGAAAAAAGGAGCTGTGCGAATAGTGTCTGGTAGTGCGTAATCGGAGTGTTCCATATAAACCGCTTGATGTAAATCGTCGTTGCGGCCCAAAGGAACCCGGCCGCCACTTCCATGACGTCCCCCACCCAGGCATCGGGGCCGAGGGTCATGGAACGGGATCCAAACACCAGGCTTAGTCCCACAAAAGAGAGGAGCACTCCCACGCTCTTTCCGAGATGGAGCCTATCGTCAACGAGGATGAAGTGGGCCAGAACAGCGGTCCACAGAGGTTGTGTGTAAAGAAATATTATGGCCCTGGACACGTCCGTGAAGCTGGTGCCCCAGTATAGAAACAAGAACTCCACTCCGAACAAAACCCCTATCATAACCCCGTGTTTCACGTACCCCGAGGGGAGGAATACCGGTACGCGGATGGACCTCGCGTAAAGATATAGCAAAGCCGCAGCGATAACGGACCTTACGGCCGCGGCAAGCATGGGAGGTATGCCCTGGTTGCCGACCTTGATGGTCACCATATTCGCTCCCCACAGGAAGCTCAGAAGGACCAGGAGCATGATGCCCGGAAGGGGAATGTGGGAGGCCGACTTTCCGTTTAGGCTCATACGAGCTGCCTCGAAATCGCGGAGCGGGTCGCTCTACATGTGTCTACGCGCATTATGAGTGATTCAAATCGCCGACAATACCGGCTTACGGGCCGTCAGATAGACCGCGGGCATCCAATCCGAGACCGACTCGGTCTTGTCGATCTCGAAGCCTCCGGCTCTTACAAGGGCTGATAATGTATCCGGCGTAAACCGATGATATGCTATGAAGCCCGTCAGTCCCATCAAACGCGATAGGATTCGACTGATCAGTGTTTGGCCGTGACAATACGTTGGGACGATAAGCCGGCCCCCCGGAACCAAGACCCTCTTCGCTTCCGCGAGAGCGATTTCCGGATGTTCCATGACGTGAAGCGCATTGCACATTACCACGGCATCGAAGGTGGACTCGGCGAAGTCCAAACGATAAGCGGTACCCTCTGAAAAGGAGACGTTGTCGATTCCGCGGGCACGGGCTTTTTCTCGCGCGGTCTTGATCATGTTGGCGGCAAAGTCCACAGCATCCACGCGGGTCACCGTGCCGGCCATTTCCAACGCTATTGTGCCGGTCCCCGCCGCAACTTCCAGTACTCGTCCGGAGCCGCGAACGTCCTCAACTATTTTGGCTACGACCAATCCGTAGCTTCTTCGCAGGAACGCAGTCTTCCTATCGTAATCCGATGCCGTGCGTTCCCAAAATCCCCGATTGTCAGTCCCTTCCAAATCGTGTTCCATTCCATACCTCGGATCTGC
>JAZDOF010000898.1:0-7811 GCA_043799015.1 Pseudomonadota bacterium
GTGTGGGGGAGGTAACGCATCTATTCCGTCTCCAGCAGCATATCCACGTATGCTGCTCCGCTCATTAGGTCTTCCATCGCCCCCGGGTCCTCCGGTTGCACATCCACCAGCCACCCTTCACCGTAAGGGTCCTGATTCACCAAGCCGGGTGAATCAGCCAGAGAGCCGTTGACGGCAACAATCTCTCCCGATATGGGCATGTATAACTCGGCAACGGTCTTAACCGATTCCAGGTTTCCGAATTCTTCCCCTTTCTTGAACACATCGCCCGGGGAGGGCAGTTCAACATAGGTTATATCGCCGAGTTTGTCTTGAGCATAATCCGACACCCCCACGCGCACACGTCGATCCGGCTGCGCCCTCGCCCACTCGTGGTCTTTGGCATATTTCAGATCCTCCGGGAATTTCAGCTCTCGAACGTCCGTCATTTCAGCCTCCTTTGCCGCGTGTTTTCATATGCCCGTTCTCGCCGGGGGGACCGACACACTCCCGTGTCCGAGCAATCGTTCGGCACAAGATGGATCTTCTCAAAGCCCGTTAAACATCTCGCTGATGGAACAACGCGCGGAACGATGCGGGCGCACATCATCCACTATCATCACAGGCACCCTGCGGCGTTTGTCCCGGAGGTCCACTTCGGTCCCCGGAGCGAGCCGTGACTTGACCTTCACGAACCCGCAGATCAATCCGGTGGGAACAAAGTCCACGGGTTTATCGGGGCTCGCCATGCCGAATACCTTTGACCCGTATCGTGCAATTGCCATATCGGCCACGCAGGTGAGCACGGTACCGATGGGACGGCCCGATGAATCGAACACCTCCGAAGTTCCTCCCGACGGTACCTTACGGGGGTCGTATCCGCAGAAAGGCAGTGTCCAATCGGCCGTATCACGGAGAACAAGGACGCTATCGCCGACGAATCGCTTCGTGAACCCCGCTTCGTTCCGGTCGAAGGGGAGCGCAGTGTGCCAGGGGTTGTTTATGAACGGCCACGGCCCCACGTCCTGTCGGGATAGCGGTAGCACCGCTCCGGCTCTGAGGGAATCTCGGGCGGCCAGCCCGCAAGGTATGAGTCCTTTTTCCCGCCCCGCTTCCAAGAGCCGGTCCCAGACGGAAGGGATCGCATCCCATGCCGCAAGAATCTCGAAACCCAGTTCGCCGGTGTAACCGGTGCGGGAAACCATGACGGGCGTACCGTCGTTCAAGGTTACCTCCGCACCTTCTCCGCGCGCCGAGAAATGGCCTTTGAACCCGAAGTAACGCATGTCCCGAAGGATCCCGACCGGGTCTTTTATCACTTCAGCCAGAATTCGGACGGACTCGGGGCCTTGAATGTCCAGTTTGCCCACTTCCTTCGACGAATTGTCCACCGAAACGTCCAAGCCCCCGCCGTGGTCGATCAAATGGAGTCGCACGGTTTCGTCGAGCCCCGAGTTGACCACGCACAGGAAATCCTCGGGCCCGGTTTGATAGAGAATTGCGTCGTCCACAAAACCGCCGTCTTCATTAAGGAACGCCCCGTGGATGGCTCTTCCCAAGCACAGCGGCCCTTTCGCCCTACCGGAGCAGGCATCGAGATCTCGCGTAAAACAACGCTGGAGCAGGCCTCGGGAATCCGGCCCCGACACGGACAGCACCCCCATGTGGCTCGTGTCGAACAACCCTGCATGGGTGATTACCACTCGGTGCTCGGCCACCGCGCCCGACGGATACCACAAAGGCATGTTCCAGCCGCGAAAATCGGTCATTTTCGCGCCCGCGGCCGCGTGTCGAGAGTGCAATGGAGTAACTTCGGCTTCCCGTTCCATACTTATCCCCTCAAACCGACGGTACGGCCCCGAATGATTTCATGATACCATTCGTCGAACACGATAAGAAGCCACAACTTGTGTGCGTTGTCTTCTTTTCCGTTTTGGTGATCTGCACGGAGCCGTTCGACGAAACGGGGCCTAAAACGGCCGTGGCCGCCGTCAAGAAGCCTGGATGAGGCCCAATCCTTGAGCTCATGATTCAGCCATTCTCCCAGGGGCACCTGAAAACCGTATTTTGACCTTGAAATGATCTCCCTGGGTATGTGGTTCGCTGCGACATCCTTGAGGATTCGCTTCCCACGTAATCCCGATATTTTGAAGTCTAGGGGAAAGCGGCAGGCTCGCTCCACCACTCGATAGTCCAGAAGCGGACTTCGCACCTCAAGACTGTGGGCCATGCTCATCCTGTCCACCTTGGTCAGGATGTCCTCCGCCATGTATGTTCGGATGTCCGTAAGCAGCATGTGGGCAACGGCGTCCCCGCCGATGGATTTCCTGCCCGCGGAGAGCACGGGGTCGGCGTCCTGCACGTAATCGAGTCCGGTAAGCTCTCGCACTTCCGAGTAGGAGAACGTCCTTGGTACAACTGCGCCGGAGTCCTCGCGATGGCGGCGGGCCGCTCTTACGAAAAGTTTGAGTTTCTTGGTCAAGCTCGTCCCATAATACGCTGTGGTGGTGGGGAGCCGTTCCAGGATCGGTTCGATGATGCTTTCCCTTAGCACCGCGGGCAACAGATCGTACCAGAGTTGAAGCTTGCGGGCCAAGTACCGGTCGTACCCCCCGAAGAGCTCGTCCCCCCCGTCTCCGGAAAGAGCCACCGTAACGTGTTCCCGCGTATGCTTCGACAAGTGCCATGTGGGAAGCGCGGAGGAATCCCCGAACGGCTCGCCGAAGCGCCGTACCAGTTTAGGCAACACGGCTTCAACGTCGTACGCGGCCGGGTACTCTTGATGATCCGTCTTGAGGGAACTTGCCGCAAGGCGGGACCACGGGGATTCGTCGTACGTGGTACCCGGAAAGGAAACGCTGAACGTCTTTACCGGGTCGGCCCCAATTTTCTTCATTATGGCCGTTACAAGGGTCGAATCCACGCCTCCGCTGAGGAACGCGCCCAAAGGTACGTCCGAAATAAGTCGAATGCGGACGGCGTCAAAGAGCAGTTCCTCAAGGCCCGCCTTGGCTTGTTCGTAGTCCAACCCCGCTTCGGGTTCCGGCAGATCCCAGTACCGCCGGACCCGGAGGCCTGCGGCGTCGAACACGGCGGTGTGGGCCGCGGGAAGCTTGTACACTCCCTCAAATATTGTGTGCGGGGCTGGGATGAAGTCATACAAGAGATACTCGAACAAGGCCTGATCCGATATCCGATGTGAGACTTCCGGGTGGCCGAGGAGAGAGTGGAGCTCCGAGGAGAACACCAGTTTCCTCCCCGAGACGAAGTAATACAACGGTTTCTTCCCCAACCTGTCCCTCGCCAGAAACAACCGTTTCTCCATATCGTCCCATATTGCGAACGCGAACATGCCGTTGAGCTCTTCCACCATTCGATCGCGTTTGTCAAAGTAGAGAGCGGGAAGCACTTCGGTATCGGATCGAGTGCGGAACCTGCGACCACGGGATTCAAAACGTCCGCGGATGTCTTCGAAGTTGTAGATCTCTCCGTTGAAGACCACCGCGGTGTTTCCGTCGTCGGAGACCATCGGTTGGGCCGCCCCTTCGGACAAATCAAGGATCGACAGTCGCCGGTGGCCGAGGACGCATGACCGGAATGCATGGATCCCGCCCATGTCCGGGCCGCGATGAAGAAGGCGTCGCGTCATTTCTTCGACCGACGCCGAATCGGGAGAACCCGAAAAGTCAACCACTCCACATATTCCACACATTATCGGCCTTCTTTGTCGTCTGCCGCAGGCCCGACCCGACCGTGGTCCCCGGGCGCCGCGTTTCATCTTCGACCGGGATAATCGGACCGGAAAGGCGCCGGAATGTCAACTCGGCCGTGATTGTCTTCAAACCCGCAGACATAGGGACGCCGGATATCATCGGTCGGAAACGACGCGAAAAGAGTCTTCTCCCGGCTTTCTGCGGCCGGCAACAGTGTATCCGATGGAGCGGTTTTCACAAGAGACGATCGTAAACCGGAAACGCCTCGCGGCTAACAGGAACCATTCACTCTTGTGAGGCAGGCTTTCCGGCCTGCCGAAATCGCTCTAAGAAAATTCGCAGGCTGGAAAGCCTGCGCCACGTTGAGATTGGAATTTTTCCGCCGTAAGTGAACGGTTATCGGCTAACATACTAAATTTCTTGACATGTCTTGCTATTGGGACTAATTTATGATATTGTATAATGTATTGCTCCATAAGGACATGCATGAAAATAAGCGAATAATCCACGGATTGTTCGTTACCTCCCGAACGCGTGAATCATGGGACGGGGAATCCCGGAAGAGCATTTTCGCCGACTATCCTCACCGGGGGTTGTTGGTGCATGTGTGCCGACCGGTAGCCCGTAGCTCATCAGGGGAGTGACGGCATGAGGACCATTATAGCGTTCGTTGCGCCGATTCTTGCTGCGGCACTGGCCGTGAACATAGGTTGCGTCAAGTCCTCAAAGCCCGGGGCCGACGTCATCATCGTCAAGCAAGCCTATTACGTGAAACAAGAAGGCCAGGGCAAAGATGTCCTCATGGCGAAGGGCAAGGTAAGGAACCTTGGCGGAAAGGCCGCAACCGGCCTTTTTGTATCCGTGGATTGCCCGGATTGCCTACTCTTGGGAGACAACGCCAAGGTGCCCCAGTATCTGTGGATATATTCCGCCAATATCGAGAGGATAGACTATCTCCCCGGCAACGAAAAGGAGGACTTCGAATTCCCCGTTGCCGTACGGTCGTACCCGCACGATTCCTCGGCCGCACCGCTTCCTGA
The DNA here is from genome assembly GCA_043799015.1 of Pseudomonadota bacterium. GTDB lineage: Bacteria > Desulfobacterota > Desulfomonilia > Desulfomonilales > Desulfomonilaceae > JAZDOF01. The sequence continues at coordinate 4,733 of JAZDOF010000898.1, forward strand.
ACCCCCGAGAGGACTAAAGGCCCAAATCGCTCGCTCGGCTGAGGCGACAAGGGAAGGTAAGGAGGCGCCCGACCGATCGCTTGATAAGGTCGAGCCGCTCCTTCGATCACACACTCCCGGTGATGCCTTGCTCCAGGAGGCCGCAAAGCCGGAGCCCGGCGTAATCAAGCTTCTCCTGAAGGCGGGGGCCGACCCTAATGTTCGTGACGGTAACGGCCGATCTCCTCTCATGAAGGTTGCCGCCGCGGGGGATGCCGACTCGGCCGAACTCCTGCTGGAACACAATGCGGATGTGAATCTTCAAGACCGGAAGGGAGGCACCGCTCTCCTTGCAGCTTGTGCCGCCGGAAAGGATAAATTGGTCAAACTGCTCCTTGAAGACGGAGCCGGAGCCGATGTTTCCGACGGCGACGGCCGAACGCCACTCATGCACGCGGCTCAGGCAGGCGATCTGAACACTTTGCGGACTCTCATTGAAAGAGGAGCAAAGGTGGATCAGAAGGACGGCAAGGGGGGCACCGCGCTGATGGCTGCCGTTCAGAGCGGTAATGAGAAGGCGGTATCCCTCCTGCTGGACGCCGGGGCCGAAACCGACGAGGAAAGCAAGGACGGATGGACGGCACTCATGATGGCCGCAAATGAAGACCGAAGGTCCATCGTCGAGTTGCTCCTATCCAAAGGAGCCAACGTCAATCTATCCAATCAATACGGTTGGACCGCGTTGATGACCGCGGCCCATTCCAATCGACTTGAATCCGCCAAGGCGCTTCTTACGCGCAAGGCAGACCCCGACATATTCAATTCTTACGGCTGGACCGGCACCATGTACGCGTCCAAGGCCGGGCATGCGGACATGGTTAAGCTGCTCTTGGAACACGGAGCAAAACAGGTGTCCGGTGCGAAAGACCGCAGAACATGTCTTCACTTGGCCGCGAATGCGGGACACGAGACCGTCGTCGCGGAACTGTTGAAGGCTCAGGCCGACCCGAATTTCGCCGACGCCGACGGCAAGACGCCCATAGATATTGCCAAAGCGGCCGGTCACCGGAACACCGTCGCCCTCATCCGGGAGCATGAACGAAAAGTCATTTCATCGAAGTTCGGGAATTTGTGGTAAAGGCGGATGCTGCGGGATTGACGTGCCGTTAGGACGGGAAATAAACCACGAAAACGCAAAGGCACAGAGAAAATAGATCCCGGAATACGAGGGGGGGGAAGCAGGCCGAGGTGATCGTTAAGCCTCTTACGCCCATGGCTTTCAACGCTCACTCGATGCGGAACAATTCATTGAATCGTCCGCCGATTTTTTCGTGCCCCGGCGGCTTGCTGTCTGATTTTTCGGGTTCCGCGCCACGTCGCGGCGAACGCCTATGTTCTTTTGGGCTGTCACCGGCCGGCAGCCAACTCCACACGCTTACTCCAACACTTGTCCAACAAATCCCCTGTGGAAAAGTTCCCCGATGAACTCATCCAGGTGGTCTGCGGCTTCGTCGGGCACTTCATCGTATTCATCCATCAGTGCAGCCAGAACGTCGGCCGGGGTTCGCGTACCGTCGAGCAGTTTCCATATGGAGGCCCCGACGGGGTCCAGACCCAACACCGCACCCTGGTCCGGGTCAAACAGGAGGGCCCAATCATCGAATTCTTCTCGGAACACCACATGGGGAAGCGCCAATGGCTTGTTATCGTGCGACATCCGGTCGGTCCTTTCTCCTTCCAACGGACGATTGAAAAGAAGTCCTCCGTCCATTGTGCCGGTTGCTGCTTACCCGTTTCATTGCGACCGGGAACATCAAGCAAATATATCGGCAAGGCTCAATGAGTCCATATCGAAGGAACACGACCCACCCGTCGCCAACTTCACGGCCGCGTCGGCCCCCGACGGATCAAGCCCGGGGCTCGTGATTCCCCGTTCGGGCGCGTTGATCACCAACCAAGCATTGATCTCGGCCACATTGAAGACCGCGGCGGTATGGGGATCAAGCGCCGGTCCGTTGCCGGATGCGCTTAACGGCGCGGCGTACCCTCCGTCAAGCGGCCCATACGCCGTCCCCGCGAGCAGTTGGTCCACAATGGTCGGTTGGGGTAGGAGTTCGGGGGCTGCTTGGGCCGCATCCTCGGGAACCGAGCCATCCTCACCGGCGGGCACGTCTTGGGAACCCTGGGTCCCGGCATCCACCGATTCATCCGATGCCAAGGGCGTCAATTCTTCAACATCGGGTAACGGCTCGTCGGTCAAGGGCGCGGACGATTCGGAAGCCTCGAATAAAAAGCTTGCGCCGAACATTGACGATTGAAGGGAGGTAAGCCCCACTTCAAATGTCGATTGTGACGACCCCGACCCCGTGGTGAAGAGCGACGTCGACGAAGGTGCCGCCGTATCCGCCGGCAACCGGGTGGCCGAGGCAGTGATGGATGCCGATCCGCCCACCACGTCTCCCGCCGTGCCGGAGTCGGCCGACAATGTCTCCGTGAGTCCAGGATCGGGCTCAGCCTCCGTGAGCGTGGACGTCGTAAGGCTGTCCGTGGTTACTACCGAGCTCACGGCGAAGCTGCGGGGGGTGCTGAGCGAAGAGGTCTTGTAGGAACTCGTAAACAGCATCGGGGAAGCCGTTGGGGAAAACGACGAGGCTGCCGAAGCGGTCGGAGTAGACACAAAAGTAGTATCGAGCGATGCAAGGGTATCTGCCGGATTTACCTGGAATGCGGGGTAATGCCGGTGAGGCTCAAGCTTGAAGTCGTCGATGGCCGCGTCCAGGTACCACTCCATGCCGCAAACCCGGAATTCCATAATTAAGTCCACCGACCCGTTATTGACGGCCTGGACCAATGATGACGACGCCGTAAGCGTTACTCTCTGATGCGCCAGGGAACCCGCCACGTCCGCATCAACGCCGTTCGTGGTCATCCACATGGCGACAGGAGTGCCCGTAGATGCATCATAGAGGTACACGGCCACAAACTGATTTGGACCGAAAGTACTGCCCGGAGTTTGCAACGGGTTGGAATTCCAATAGGAAATGTCCCAACTTAGCGTCAGTTTGTCCAGGTAAACATCCTGCGCTATCGTTATCGTCTG
>JAZDOF010000908.1:0-5343 GCA_043799015.1 Pseudomonadota bacterium
GGCCCAGATGATGGCCCAAAGAACCCGCAGGGTGAAGACCAGGGGGAATCCCGGACCGGCCAGCACGATCAAAAACCGAGCCCAAGCGGGTTTGTGCGAAAAGGACCGGGCCTGTTCCTCGACGGGCACGGCCTCGACCTCGTCCGGATTTTCCCCGCCCAAGACCGCGGTCTTATTGTTCTCGGGAGCCGAAATCCCCTTCCGGAGGTCGGCATCGCCTTCCTTCTTGGTGCCGAGAAGCTGAGGGACACAACCAGAGACCAATAAGGAACCAAGTGCAAGCCATACGATTACCGGCACGTGTCGCCGCCTCATTTTGTCCGGACGCGTACGAAGACCGTCATTATCGCTTCCGTCGTCCATCCGCCGATTTCATCCGAATCACCGCTAGGGGCCCCTATCGGTCCTCCGGAGGATGTGGAACCGATGTTTCCCGCATCCCCATTGGTAGCGGTTTTCGGCGAATAACGCAACACCGCAGCGGGCGGGAGGTTATAGGGCATGTGGCCCGGGAATGAATGAAGTGCCCGAACACGGCAGGTCCGGGCAGGTTCTTCTCGACAACGGTGAGTTGACGATTTAAGAATAGATTACAAACGACCGGTCGAACGGCAATCCCTCCGGCGGCCGGACAAGTCGCGGACAAACCGGCCATTGCATCAGCGGCAGGCGTTCCCGGCATAAACAAGGAGCTACTATGGTGAACAACAAAGAACTTATCGGAATGGTCGAGGATGCCGCCAAAATGTGCGAGCCGGACAACATTCACTGGTGCGATGGAACCGAAGCGGAATATCGATTGATGATCAGACTGATGGTCCATTCCGGCACCGCCATTCCGGTAGATTCCTCAAAAAGGCCGAACAGCGTCTTTGTTCGGTCGGATCCGGCGGACACGGCAAGGGTTGAAGACCGGACCTTCATCTGTTCCCGTCTCAAGGACGAGGCCGGCCCGACCAACAACTGGGCCGACCCGGTGGAAATGAAGTCTACCCTGAGCAAGCTGTTTGCAGGTTCCATGCGAGGACGGACCATGTACGTCATCCCCTACAGCATGGGTCCGATAGGATCGCCCATTGCGGGAATCGGTGTTGAATTGACGGATTCCCCGTACGTGGTGGCGAACATGCATATCATGACCAGGGTGGGCTCAAGGGTTCTCGATGTCCTCGGCCCGGAAGGTGGATTCGTGAGAGGTCTCCACTCGGTGGGATCGCCTCTGAGCGGCAATGGGCCGGATTCAACGTGGCCCTGCAATCCTCACCACAAGTACATCTGCCATTTTCCCGAAAGCAGAGAAATATGGTCCTTCGGCTCGGGCTATGGTGGTAACGCCCTTCTCGGAAAGAAATGCCATTCGCTAAGGATCGCTTCGGTCAAGGCCAGAGACGAAGGATGGTTGGCGGAACACATGTTGATTCTCAAGCTTACCGACAGCCGAGGAAAGTCTCGATACATTACCGGCGCGTTTCCCAGCGCATGCGGGAAGACGAACCTCGCCATGCTCATACCGTCCATTCCCGGCTGGAAAGCGGAAACGATCGGGGACGACATAGCGTGGATGAAGTTTGATAAGGACGGGCGTCTTAGGGCCATCAACCCGGAGACCGGCTTCTTCGGAGTAGCCCCGGGTACCAGCATGAAGTCCAATGCCAACGCAATGTTGACCGCTTCATCCAACTCCATTTTCACCAATTGCGCCCTTACCGAAGACGGCGACGTCTGGTGGGAGGGTATGACGGATACCTTGCCCGACGATCTTGTCGATTGGCTCAGGCGGCCCTGGACCCCCGGCGCGGGCAGGCCCGCCGCACATCCCAATGCACGCTTTACGGCTCCGGCAAAACAATGTCCCGTGATCGCCCCGGAATGGGAAGACCCCGAAGGCGTTCCCGTGGACGCCATCCTGTTCGGAGGCAGGCGGAGGACCATAGTTCCCCTGGTCGTTGAGGCATTCAACTGGCGGCACGGTACCTTCCTCGGATCCATAGCCGGGAGCGAGACGACCGCGGCGGCCGAAGGCAAGATGGGACGGCTTCGTCGCGATCCTATGGCCATGTTGCCTTTCTGCGGATACCATATGGGTGACTATTTCGCTCACTGGCTCAGAATGGGGGAACGAGCGGACCCGGAAAAACTGCCCAAGATTTTCTACGTCAACTGGTTCCGGCAGGACTCCAACGGCAAGTACATGTGGCCGGGGTTCGGGGAAAACAGCCGCGTGCTGAAGTGGGTCTTCGAGCGAGTCGAGTCGGGCGCGGCTGCCGTAGACACGCCCATCGGCCGCGTCCCTGCACCGGAGGCCCTGGATTTGTCCGGTCTTCAAATCGACCCGCAGGTTATGAAGGAACTGCTCAAGGTGGATATTGACGGATGGTTGAAAGAAATCCCCGGAATTCAAGAGCACTTCGAGACGTTCGGGGACCGCTTGCCGGGCGAACTCAGGTCGGAGCTTTCAAGCATGGAAGAGCGCCTTCAGGAAGCAAAGGCGGCATCATAATAGGCTGGAAGGGCGACCCGGAGGCGGTCGCCCTCCGTCTTCGTCGGCTCCATAGTGTCACGCATTGAGAATTGCGGAAACCCCGCGTGGTCGAGTGAATCGAAGCAAACCACTGTAGGGGCGGGGTTTATCCCCACCCGCCATGGGCGTACAGGGAACGGGCGGGGATAAACCCCGCCCCTACGTTACATTTGGTTCCGCCGGGCCGGCAAGCCTGCCCCACGTTGACATCGGATTTTCCCGCTCGTAACTGAATGGTTACTCGATCAGTCCAATTTGTGCTGACGATTTATGTTCGATTCCATCGGGGTGAACGAAGCCGACGAACAACCGGCCCCCTGTCTGGGCCCGCAGATTCCTATCGGTCTGAAAAGGCTTTGGCAGATATCACCGAGCCACTCGTGGGGAAGTATCTTCTCGCTCACGAACACGATGACGAAAATTACCGCGGCAATGATTCCCGCGACGATGACGAAAGCGATCAGCGATACGAGGCCCCCGAACAATAGTGCAAAGTATATGGGGAAGAAGAAGCCGTAGATGAACCCCCTCCCCACACGAGCGGAGACCGTCCCATCGGATGTCCTATCCAGTATGTCGTCAAATACTCGGACATAATAGTTCTTATTGTAATAACTCAATATCGCGCTTAGCAATCCCAACACGATCATGCCAAGAAGCTTAACGATAACTCCTCCCATTGTCTTCCTCCATATGGTTTCTTCCGGTTTCCCGCACGATGCGTCGGCTATCCCGACGGACTAATGGTACTCGTTTCGATTGCCACGGCCGGTACCGGTCCGGAATCTCTCCCTCCGATGCCGGTAACTACTTCCTTCCCTTTTTCCTGGCTTTCTTAGCCTCTTTACCCTTCTTGCGCCGCTTTTCCAGCTCTTTCTTGGAAAGGCCTTTGGACCCGGCCACCTCAGGCATGCCGTAAGGGTTGTACTGTTCCGAATTCGGTCCTGCGCCGCCCGTCAAAGCCGCTATACCGTCTCCGAACATCTTCGTGAAGCCCTTGAGCTTCTTCCAGCGGCCGCGCGCCTTCCCGCCGCCCATGACGGCCAGAAGGTCCCTCATATTCTTGAATTTGACCAGGAGGTCATGGACCTCCGGTTCCTGGCGGCCGGACCCTGCCGCTATGCGCTTGATCCTGCCGTCGTTGATGATCGAGGGTGTTTTTCGTTCGGCCGGGGTCATCGAGTTGATCATGGACTCGATGCGTACCAGCTCATACTCATCCACCTGCATCCCTTGGGGGAGGGAGCTGAAGAACGGAAGCTTCTCCATTACGTCCTGAAGAGGCCCCATTCGCTTGATGGTTCGTATCTGACCCAGGAAATCGCTGAGATTGTATTGCCCCTGAAGCATGCGCACGGCATCTTCTTCAGCGGCCTTCTCATCCACTACCTCTTGAAAGTCCTGAACCAGGCCTACGACATCTCCGAAACCGAGGATTCGTGACGCCAAGCCGTCGGGCCGGAATTCTTCGAGCCTATCGAGGGATTCACCCATGCCGACAAACTTAATCGGCACCCCTGTGGCTTCTTTTATGGAGAGTGCAGCCCCGCCTCGGGCATCCCCGTCGAGCTTGGTCAGTATGAACCCGGTCAGTCGTATGCGCTCGTTGAACGCTCTTGCGATGTGGACCGACTCTTGACCGATCATTGCGTCGCACACCAACAGGACGTTGTCCGGATGGGTTTGGTCTTCAATCTGTCGCAGCTCTTCCATGAGGTTTTCGTCAACCGCATGGCGTCCGGCAGTATCAAAGAGGGCGACGTCGCAATTTTCTTCGTTGGCTGCCTGCAGGGCCTTCCGACAAATCACGGGAGGGGTGGCTCCGGCGTCGGAATAGACGGGGATTTCAAGCGATTCCCCAAGCTTGCGCAACTGGTCTATGGCGGCGGGCCTGTATATGTCCGCGGCCACCAACATGGGACGCTTACCCTGCTTCACCAGGTATCGGGCCAACTTAGCGGCGGTAGTGGTTTTCCCCGACCCCTGCAAGCCCACCATCATTATGGTGCTGACAGGCTTCGTGGAAAGGCTTAGGGAGGGATCCGCCTGTCCCATGAGCCTAACCAGTTCGTCGTTGCAGAGCTTGGTGAAGTGATCGCCGGGTGATATTGCGAGCTGCTTTTCCTTGTATTTCACCCGCGTGAGAACCATTTCCCCGAGGGCCTTTTCTTTGACCCGCTCGATGAACGTCCGCGCTATCTGAAACTCTACGTCCGCTTCGAGAAGCGACACGCGAACCAGTTTCAGGGCTTCGGCAATGTTATCCTCATTCAGAGTCCGGATGCCTTTTAGGTAATCGCGGGCGTCACGGAACCCTCGGGTCAGAATCTCCAGCACGAACACATCCTCCATGGAAGCGACAGGGAGCTTGAACTTCAATGCCATACCACACCGAGAGGCAAAATGTAAGCGTTTTCTTCCCGTGCTCGAACGTCTTTCTTGACAGCCCGCCCCGCCGGCGAGTATCGTACACCGCCTGATTCAAGAGCTCAGCATTCCGGTGCGAACCGGCCGACAGGAAACGCCGGACACGGCATGACAGAGGAACCGAGTCTATGAACATCACGCGGGAAGAAGTGGATTACGTCGCCATTTTGGGCAGACTGACCCTTACCGAGGAAGAAAAGGCCAAGTATCGGGTCCAGCTCAATGATATTCTAAAGTACATGGAAGTCCTGGCCGAAGTGCCGACTGACCACGTGGAGCCCATGTCAGGACCCGTGGAGCTGTACACCCCCTTGCGGGAAGACGTGACGCGACCCTCATTGGATCTCGAAGACGCCTTGTCCAATGCTCCGGCGCGAACCGGAACGTGGTTCCGG
>JAZDOF010000988.1:0-2562 GCA_043799015.1 Pseudomonadota bacterium
ATTATCGGGGGCAACGCGGAGAGGGAGTCCTTTGAGCTGATGGCAAAACCCGCATAATCTGCTATTCTACCGGCATGGATCCGAATCGCCGGTCGGTGACTCCTGTCGAAGTCCGCAAGGTGTCTCCGCTATGAGCCTCACTCACACCAATAAAGGGTGGATGCGAAATGCACCGTTCCAACTCGAGACTGGACGCGATTTCCGAGATGCTGGCGCTCTCGAGTTCCGGCAACGGTAAGAATATTATTTTCAGCGGCTTGAACTTCGAGGGGCCAATGGACCTGCCGGCTTTTCATGAGGCGGTACGGCTGGCTTTGGCGGACTTCCCTCACTTCACCAGTACGATAAGAGAAGTCAAAGTCAAGGGCCGCCATCATCTCTTCAGGCTGCCCTCGCCGGACCCGGAGTTGCCGTACAGCGTGAAGGACCTGAAGATAACGGATGATTCCGATCCGTTGCTCCACAGTATCCTGGATACACTCCGCCCGCGTCTGGATCGTGATTGGGACCTTTTCCGCGAGTTGCCCCTGGAGCTATGTTTGATCCGTGTGTCGGAACGGCATCACGTATTGGCGACATTCATTCATCACGTGGCCGGCGACGCGAGCAACCTCCTGGAGTACGGCCAAGCCTTGACGGCCAAATATCACGAGCTGGTTAAAGGACGAATCCCCGATTGGAAACACCAGCCTTTGCCGGTTTCCACTTCGGCGAAACGACCGGTGGAGAGGAGGCCGGTCAAATGGCAAGCCCTGCTGCGGAACGCCGTCGGCACCGTATCGGGATTCTTGAAATCCCCCGCCATGCCTCTAGGCTCCGGCATCAAGGATGACTGCGGACAGTACCACGTCAAAAGGGTCCTCTCCACAAAGGACTCCCAGGGACTTACACGTTCACCAGGAGAGCCTCGCGGGGCCCTCCCTGATCGCGTAACCGCGGCCACACATCTCGCCGTGGATCAATGGAATCGTGAACGAGGTTTAGCGCCCGGCACGCTGACGACATCCATGACGGTCAACATGCGCGGCCGATATAGGGATTTGGATAACCCGAACAACAGCGCTTTGATCTTTTTGAGGTCTCTACCGCATGAACGAAAAGACCCCGATGAATTCCGTAGGCTGATGACTATTCAGAGGATTAAGCGCTTCCGGAGCCAGACCGATTTCGGTTATTACCAAGACCTGGAACGTTTCAACAACGCTCTCCGGTTGCTGCCCTTTCATCTCAGGCGGCGACTGGTGAGCTTAGTCCTTGGAAAGCACCAGGTTTCCGTTGCTATTACCTTTCTTGGAATTCTCTGGCCCTCGCTGAGGAACGGAAAGCCGACCGGTGATACCTTTCTTGAAACCTGCGGGGACCTCGACCTGACGGAAGTCCACGGTATCGGATACAAGCTTGCATCGAATACCCGTTTGTTACTGGTGGTTTACGCATTCCGAAATCGGTTGAATCTGGTGCTTTCCGCCTCAGCCGACCTCTTCACGCGGTTGGAAACCGAGCAATTCTTGGATCTCATCACGGCGAATTTCTTGGGTTCTTCTTTCTGAGACGTGTCGGTTGAAGCGCTGAACGGATAAACATATCGTAAATGTTCACCTCGACGGCTCGCTGAACCCGGAAAATCAAACCACAAAGGCACCAAGACACGAAGAAGGCTTTGAAATGATTCACAATTACCCATTGATTTGCGAATCCTGTCGGCCTGACGGTGAAGCCGGGTGCTTGGCCCGCAGAGGCCTCAGCAAGTATTAGCATTTGATTTCTTCGTGTCTTCGTGTCCTCGTGGTATATTCTTTGTCCATTACGGTGAAAGATCCCCAAACCAGGGCGTCGGAAATCCCCGATGCGGTCGTTTGCCCGCGTTGTACGTTATTTCGCGAATCCAACATCCTTAATTGCATAGGAAAGCGCTTTGCCGATGATTCGGGGCAGCATCATGGGCGACGACCACACGTTAACCATCTGGAAACACTCCCATGTGCAGTGGCAGTTGCTCTCAGCGATTCTCCTTATTTCGTTCAAGGCCCTATCGGAATGGAGCAGTTCCAATGGATCGTAATTGTGGTCTCGTATGTTTCCCAGATCGATGTTGAGAAGCTCGCAAAGCACTATGTTGCCGTCGGCAGTGATTACGAAGCACTTCTTCCCGGCCTTGCAAGGCACGGTCATCTTGTCGTGCTTGGCACTTTGATAAGCGACGTCTCCAACGATTTCCGCCATCGCCGCGCCTGCTCTTCTGAACGGATAGTTCTTTGCCAAACCCCTTCCCACAAGGGGCATAATCTGTTTGAATACCGAGTAGAAGTGGTCCAAGTCAATGTTCTTGAGGGTGTCATCGGGGAGGCCGCTGCCCCTAATGAGCGCCACGGAGTACGGCACTCCAACCTCCTCGGTGAAATACTTTGCCGTATCCAAAAACTCCTGGGCGTTCACGGCATTGTAGGTCCCGTGGGCAAAAAGGGCTAAACGACGCGGATCAACCTGCTCCTGGAGTTTCTTCAGTTCCCTCAGTGTGATCACTGCCTGGTCAAAGCTTCCGGTCTTGCCCCGGATTTCGTC
>JAZDOF010000996.1:0-2518 GCA_043799015.1 Pseudomonadota bacterium
CACAGCGCGGCCTTCGGCCGCAACCAAAGAGGTAATGAAGCTGGCGCTGTGCCAAGCGTCCTTTCGCTAACGATCCGCCGTGTCCTTCGATGCGTCGTCATCGCCCCCCCGGAGCCTTCGAGGGGGGCGATGACTCGGCTGATTCCAGAAGGCAGAGCCCTCCGTATCCGGGGCCTGCAAGCCGGCCGCCAAGCCGTCGAGGCGTTCGGCTCATCCGGAGGTCCGGACGGCCGGCTTGGCATCCGGCTTGCCTGGCCCCTGCCTTTCTCCAATTCGGTAGGGACCTTTCGCCCCGCGGGTTCCTGCCTGCGGGACGAATAGGTATAGTAGCATCCTCGTGGGTATTTGGGACAAGAGAAAGGATGCTACTATGAAGTTGATGGAATTGTACCAGGACAAGATCGTGGGGGCAATCAAAGGGTTGGACCGGATTCGGTTTCGGGGGACGCTGCGTTGGCTGGCGACCCAGCGCGGTCTGCGGACGTTCATGGGTCACACGGGCATCTTGCTCAAAGACTTCTCCGGTTGGGTCAACGGGCTGACGGCTCGGATCCGGGACAGTGCCCAACAGCGGGCCCAGGAACTTGGCATCGAGGTGCGTTATCTGCCCAGCAGCGGGGTGGACAAAGAGAGTCTGGCGCGGGAGATCGCCCAAGCCCACGGGATCACCCAAGGCTCGATTTGTCTCTTGAGCGTGGTGGAACCGTGTACGGCGCCGATGGTCAAAGGCAACAAGGCGACCCAGAAACTGGACGTGGTGATGGCCCAACGCAAGTGCGTCTGGTTGTATCACTATTTTAATGATCCGGTCTTGGGGTTTGGCCATGTTCGGTTGCAGAGTTGGGTTCCCTTCAACGTGTTCATTTGCCTCAACGGTCGGCACTGGTTGGAGCGGCAGTTGCAAAAGCAAGGCATTGGATACCGTAAGGAGGGCAATTGTTTTCCGTGGATCGAGGACGTGGAAGCGGCTCAGCAATTATTGAACGAGCAGCTCCAGAGCAATTGGACCGAGATCCTCAACGGTCTGGCATTGGGCAGTTGTCCGGCCCTGTCGCAGGTTCTTCAGCCCTTGTCTCCGGAGTACTACTGGTCGGCGGACGAGACCGAATGGGCGACCGACATTATGTTTCAGTCCTCGGCGGCGTTGGATGCGATCTACCCCTCGCTCTTGTATCATGCGATGCGGGTCAGCGACAGTCCCTCGGTGATGCGCTATTTCGGCCGAGGGCATATCAGTCAGTCCGGGCAGATCAAGGGCCGGGCCCCCCAGGAGGTGAGGACCGAATGCCGCAAGTTCTATGAAGGCTTTCGGGTCAAGCACTGGTTGAATCGCAACTCGATCAAGGTGTACAACAAAAACGGCAGCATTCTGCGGCTCGAGACCACGATCAACCACACGCGGGATTTCAAGGTGTTTCGTTCCCCGGCGGATGATGCCCGTCGTCCCCCCTCGTGGCAACAGATGCGCAAAGGCGTCAGTGACTTACATCGACGGTGCGAAATCAGCGATCAGTGCAATCAGCGGTATGCCGAGGCGTTGGCTTCGGCGCAGGTCCCGGAAAAGCTCCAGGAAGTCGTTACGCCGGCCTGCAACCGAATCCGCAAGGACGGCAAAAGCTACCGGGGGCTCAATCCGTGGCAAGAGCAGGACTATCAGTTGTTGCGATTTCTGGCCCAAGGCCAACAAGCCCTGAACGGTTTCCGCAATAAAGACCTGCGTCGCTGGCTCTATCCTCCGTCCGACGACGCGGATCAACGGGAGCGCAGAAGATACGCCGGCCGCACCACCCGATACATCAAGCTGCTGCGCGTTCATGGTCTGGTCCGGAAGGTGGCCAAGGAAAACCGCTATACGCTGACGGCCAAGGGACAGAAGTTCGCCAGTGCTCTGCTGTCCGCCTCCGCTGTTGATATCAAAGGACTTACGGAACTGGCGGCATGAAAATGACGCATCAAAAACGATATTCTGAAGGATTGTAGTACGGAGAACGGAAGGCCAAGACCGCAGGCCCCAGGCACCAGGCCGCCACTGACCCCCGACCCTTTTCTTGCCGACAACCGGCTACTGACTACCGCTTTTCAACCGCGAACCACGCGAACAAAAGGGGGGAAATGAGCCGCAGATTACCCAGCCCGGCCTTCGGCCGGAACCAAAAGGGGTAGAAAAGAAGATGGTAGAAAGGAATATGAGGAGAGCCGAAGACGGTCTCGTGTTCTTCAGGATTCATCTTCCTTTCTGTCATTTTCCTTTCTGTCATCCGTGGTTCAAGAGCTCTTCTTCCGCCGCAGGTTCCGCCGATTTCCTTGGCTTGGCCTTCGGCCGGAACCAAGAGGGCCTCGCGCCAAGACGTCAAGAGCGCCAAGAAGATCAAGCCGGACACCTTCTTTCCCTTGGCGATCTCTGGTGCGTCAGTGAAACTATCGTTGTCTTGTGATCTGAAAGGAGGTCACCATGGAATGACCCGTTTGCCATGTAGTCCCCCAGGCATACCGGCGGGTAACCGTGCGGCGTGAAGCC
>JAZDOF010000998.1:0-2385 GCA_043799015.1 Pseudomonadota bacterium
CTGCCGCATCGATGTGGATCTCTTCGGCCGTGACTATATCAATGGCATATTGAATGCACGAACGAATATCCCCCGGATGAAGATCGGGATAATAGTCCTCAATAATCTTGTCAAAGGGAATAGCCTCTCTGAGCAGTTCGAGCACATTCCGGACCGGAATTCGCGTCCCGGCCACACAGGGCTTCCCAAAATGGATATCCGGGTTAACGGCTATTCTGCCGATCATGGTTCTTTCCCCTTTCTCAGGGACCATCAGGACATGCCCGCTTCTGCCTTACCGCCACGGCCGCCTTGATCCACGGCGGGCTTCCAACGGACCGACTCGCCCGGAGGATCATAGGGACGGGCCGCGTTTCGCTCCTCATTGTTACCCTTTCCGTGCTTATCTCACATCACCGGCGATTTGAGTCGACCGGGCGTCCGTCGGGCCTGTTCAGCGGGCGTAATCTCCACGGTGCCGGTCCCATCCTGTTTCGGTTCATTGGGCGGAGACTTATTACCGACCAGTCGCCGGCCCCATGTTCATATGTACACAATTATATGGAAAGGCGGCGCACTATTCCAGCCTTCGCAGGTAACGACACGTCACCCCTGTAGGTAACCTTGAACTACGTTTGGGCCTCTGTCTGAAGTGGACCCCTCTTCAACCTCAAAACAAAAACAGGGAAGTCGGCCTTAACCAACTTCCCTGGCATTTCAAAAACATATTTTGGCGTCCCCAAGGGGATTCGAACCCCTGTCGCCGGCGTGATAGATGGGCGGCGCGCTGGACCAGAAGCCGCTTTCAGCGATACCACACGTCAATTCCGGTCCAAAATCGACGAAAATCACACCGAATTTGGCATGAAAAGGCCCTGGACGGGCCCTGGATTTATGGCTATATGGCCGACATGTCGCAATAGCGAGCGTCCTCACGTTAAGATACCGTATGGCCCTTAATTTTACTCGACTTCTTGTGAATGTCCGGGGATCTTTCACCGATTGAGAACTGGGAGCGCCCCCGATACTGACAAGGCTTGTCTCCCTCCGTGGACGCCGAATTTTATCGGGTCATTCTCCAAAATTCGACCTCGCCAGTTGCCCGTGGATCGACGATATCGGATGAGGCAAGGGGGCAAGAGAGGGTGGCTTAAATCGCCCAGGAATCGTTCGACCAATTAACGGTGTCCTGGAGCCAGTTTGGTGAGGACGATAGGAGGTCTTGTTGAACGGGGTTGCTCTCAGCGCGGGAGGTTTTCGTGGACGACGCCGTAAAGGCTTTCATCAGGCTGGATGCAGGCGGAGGAGGATGTTCCGGGACAGCCGGGGCCGGAAAACAACGCGGAACGCTCAGATTCGGTATGAGGGGCTTGGATTTCCTCCGAAGATTAATGTCGGTCTCGGCTTAAGCGCCAGGCAGGGAGTCTATTCAAGAAAGGCACCGTTAGCAAGAAGGGGGTCCGGAACGTCCGATCATTTAGTAAGGAAGAATTCGCTGTTGAGATAATCATTGAGCATTTTACGGACCCGGGCACGTGAGGACTTCACGTCTTCATGCCATCGTTCCGCTTTTTCCAATGCCTCTTCCTCCCAGGGAAGGCGATCTTCCGGATTCTTGGCGAGAATGTCTCTTTCGAGTTCTGGAGGAACCGGAGACCGCAATAATTCCTGACAACAGCTCCTGATTTTTCTTATAACGCGGAGGAGTTTCAGCAAATCCTCTCGGGACAAAAAGCTTGGTATCGGATGAGAACGGTCCTTGGGGATAGGATGAAGGTCCTGAATCGGAGTGCCTTCTCTAAGAGCCTTATTGATCATTTTCTTAAGACTCCGATAATTGCCGTCAAAGTCCCCGGGAGGTGCGGATACTCCGATGTCCTGACCAGATACGGGCAACAGCATACCGATCCTCCTGCGAACCGGATAATAGAGTGGGCCAGCTTTACCGACCCTCAAAAGCTCAAGCTCTCTAGCTTGCTACGCTTGCTAGGTCAACTAATATCTTATCCTTATGAGGTAGATCACCGGTAATAGAGCAGACGTTATGGCACTACGTCCTGGTCACAATTGTCGTTGACCGAGGAGTGTGAGCTGAAGTACACTCAACAAGGGGATAGAGCAGACATTCCGTCGACACGACGACGGTTTTGCCTCTCTTGAGTCTTGAGGGAGGAGACAGTGCAACCTTTTCGGGCTTCCGGTGACCACCCCTCGCTCAATTATAGTCCCGGGGATCCCCAAATGGCAAGACGGCCGCCTAATTCCAGCGTAAATCGCCGCGCCTAATGGCGCCAATCACGTTAACGTTCTTCGGGAGATGCAAATAGAGATTGGTTTGTCGGCAATTCTTACTTTGCCAAAAGGCTTTTCCGTTCGTTTTGGATTAGGAGGCGGACATGAGAAGAA
>JAZDOF010001012.1:0-8338 GCA_043799015.1 Pseudomonadota bacterium
ATTTCTCAACAAGGTCGACATGGTGGACGATCCGGAGTTGATAGAGCTGGTGGAGCTGGAGCTTCGCGAGCTCCTGAGCTCGTACGACTTCCCGGGTGACGATATTCCCATCGTCCGCGGAAGCGCGCTCAGGGCCCTGGAAGCCGGCGATCCCAAGCATCCCGACGCTCATTGCGTGCTTGACCTGATGAAGGCCGTGGACGAATACGTGCCGGTTCCGGTGCGGGATACCGACAAGCCATTCCTGATGCCCGTCGAAGACGTGTTCAGCATTTCCGGTCGCGGGACGGTCGTTACCGGCCGCGTGGAGCGGGGTAAGGTCAAGGTAGGCGAGGAAGTCGAAATAGTCGGCATCACGCCCACCATCAAGACCGTATGTACCGGAGTGGAAATGTTCCGTAAGGTCCTGGACCAGGGCCAGGCGGGTGACAATGTCGGCCTTCTCCTGAGGGGCATAAAGCGCGATGAAGTGGAACGCGGTCAAGTGGTGGCCCACCCCGGCAGCATCACGCCCCACACGAAGTTCAAAGCCGAGACCTACATCCTGTCCAAAGAGGAAGGAGGACGGCATACTCCCTTCTTCAACGGGTATCGCCCTCAATTCTACTTCCGCACCACCGACGTGACGGGCATCATCAATCTCCCCGAGGGCGTGGAAATGGTAATGCCCGGGGATAATGTCACCATCGAGGGGGTTCTTATCACTCCTATCGCCATGGAAAAGGAGCTTCGCTTCGCGATCCGCGAGGGCGGGCGAACGGTCGGCGCCGGTGTCGTGTCCGAAATAATCGAGTAGTCTGAGAGGAGGAATCCGGCCGTCGCCCCACGAGGCCCCGGGCCATTTGTGAGCGGCCGGCCGGAGCGCTGAAATGAGAGATATAGTCACGCTGTCGTGTACGGAGTGCAAACGCAAGAACTACACGACGACCAAGAACAAGAAGAGCAAGCCCGACAAACTTCAATTCATGAAGTACTGCCGATATTGCCGCCACCATACGCCCCACAAGGAAACGAAATAGGGCGGCCACATATATAAACGGCACAGGCCAGTAGCTCAACGGTCAGAGCACCGGTCTCCAAAACCGGGGGTTGGGGGTTCGAATCCCTCCTGGCCTGCCAACTTGCCAATGCTGGGCGTCCAAGGACCGGAGCCCGGAAGATGATGTTCATGGAGAAGCTGAAACAGGTTTTCAACACTGTCGATCAATTCTTCCGAGAGGTTAAGGTGGAACTCCTGAAGGTCACCTTTCCCACTAGGCAAGAAACGGTAGGATCGACTCTCGTTGTTTTGGTGCTCACGTTTGTTCTCGGGGCCTACCTCGGGGTGGGTGACTATGTGTTGGCTCGCCTCGTGAAGTGGCTCCTTCAAGTCGGCTGAGAATGCTCATGGTAGCAAAGGAGGCGACTCCGTGCCGTTGAGATGGTACGTGGTCCACACGTATTCCGGCTATGAGAAGAAGGTCAAACAGGCCTTGGAGGAAAAAGCCCGCTCCGTGGGACTACAGGATCGGATCCCGGATGTTCTGATTCTGTCCGAGACCGTCGTGGAGCTCGTGAAGGGCGAGCGCAAGACCTCCAATCGCAAGTTCTTTCCCGGCTACGTGCTCGTTCAAATGGAGCTTGACGACCAGACATGGCATATCGTCAAGAACACGCCGAAGGTCACCGGGTTCATTGGGTCTCGAACCGAGCCGGCGGTCATCCCGGACGAGGAAGTGGAAAAAATCAAGCTTCAAATGGCCGAAGGCCAAGAGAAGCCAAAACCCAAGTATTCGTTTGAAAAAGGCGACTCGGTCCGCGTGGTGGACGGTCCCTTTATTAATTTCAACGGCACGGTGGAAGAAGTCAGACCCGACAAGGGAAAGATTCGGGTCCTGGTAAGTATTTTCGGCAGACCTACACCGGTGGAGCTGGATTTTATACAGGTTACGAAGAACTAGCCGAGCCTGGGCGACCCATTGAGGTGGATGCTCATAGCGGCGTCCCCCGGCCGGGAAGCGTGTTCTTTGTTCGGAGTGCATAAATGGCTAAGAAGATAACGGCTGTCGTCAGACTCCAAATAACGGGCGGTGAAGCCAAACCTTCTCCGCCGGTGGGGCCCGCCCTGGGCCAGCACGGCGTAAACATTATGGAGTTCTGTAAGGCCTTCAATGCTCAGACCCAAAACCAAGCAGGCGTCATCATTCCCGTTAGGATCACCATCTACCAGGATCGCTCGTTCACGTTCATCCTGAAAACCCCGCCGGCGTCCTATCTGCTCAAGAAGGCCGCAGGGTTGGACAAGGGGTCCCCCGAGCCGAATCGGGACAAGAGGGCGACCCTCACTCCTCAGCAGATTGAGGAAATCGCGAAGCTGAAGATGTCGGACCTGAACGCCAAGGACCTTGAAGGCGCTGTAAAGACCATCATGGGCTCAGCCAGAAGCATGGGCATAGAGGTGGCCTAGAGGAATAAAATGGCAGCCAAGAGTAAGAAGAAACTTGAAGCGAGAAATAAGGTGGATCGTCGAATCAAGTACACCTTGGAGGACGGGATTCAGATGGTCCTCGAGGCGACCTACGCCAAGTTCGACGAGTCCGTGGACATAGCGGTAAGGCTGGGCGTGGACCCTCGGCATGCCGATCAAATGGTCCGCGGCACATGCGTGCTTCCTCACGGTACCGGCAAGAGCGTACGCGTTTTGGTATTCGCTAAGGGTGAAAAGGAAAAGGAAGCCCTGGATGCGGGCGCGGACCATGTGGGAGCCGAGGATTTGGCGAAGCGTATTCAGGAAGAAGGGTGGTTGGAGTTCGACAAGGCCGTCGCCACACCGGACATGATGGGCGTGGTAGGTCGACTCGGAAAGATTCTTGGGCCGCGCGGCATGATGCCCAATCCCAAGGTAGGCACCGTTACGTTCGACGTGGCCAAGGCGGTCTCGGAGCTGAAGGGCGGAAAGGTCGAGTTCCGGGTGGAAAAGGCCGGAATCGTGCATGTCCCCATAGGCCGACGGTCCTTCGGCGCGGAGAAGCTGGTAGACAACATCAGGATCGTCATGGAGAGCATAATGCGGCTCAAGCCGTCCACATCAAAGGGTGTGTATCTCCGCGGCGTGTCTCTTTCCACGACCATGGGACCCGGCGTTAGGCTGGACCCCATTCAAATCGGCAACATGATCAAGTAGTCGTACTCTTGGACATGGGATCCGTCAGATAAACAACGCCCCAGGGGGTGGCGCAGGGAAGCCTGCGCTTCTGGTGTTTACGCTTAGTATCGCGGCGCAGGCAGTCGTATTTCGCGAGTATTTGCGCTTTCCCTCAAGGAATAGCTTGCCGGAAGGTGAAATATAGGCAATAAGGACACCCGACGTTAGTTAGCGATTCAAGGCCGAGTCGGAGACCGCGGGCGCGCCGCAAGGCGCTTAATCGAGCCGGCGCAGATAAGGCTGGGGATGGGTTTTATGGCCCATCCGCTGATGCTCCCTCGACCCGCTGTGTCTCCTCCGACTGAAAGGAGGAATCCGAGGCTTGACTAGGAAGGAAAAAGAGAAGGAAGTCGAATGGCTGCGTGAGCAATTTCAAGGGCTTAAGGCGCTTGTACTTACCAATTTCAGCGGACTTACCGTGGCTGAAATGAATGAGCTCAGATCGCAGTTGAGAGACAAGGGGGCGTCCCTAAAGGTGGTAAAAAACACGCTCGTACGGCGGGCAATGCCCGGCACGGACGTGAGTCATCTTGCGGACCACCTGGAAGGGCCGCGCGCAGCCGCGTGGACGCAAAACGAACACCGCATAACAGACTTGGCAAAGACGCTCACCGAATTCGCGAAGGCGCATCCGAAGATGGAGGTGGTTCGCGGAGTGGTGGGCACTTCGGTTCTTGATGCCAAGGACCTGGATGCACTATCGAAGCTTCCCCCGAGAGAAGTCCTCGTCGGACGCTTACTGGGCACGATGATAGCTCCGGTGGCGGCCTTCGTCAACACTCTTGCGGCGGTCCCCAGGTCTTTTCTTTCTGTGCTCAAGGCCATCGAGGACAGGAACAGTTCACCGTCCGAACCTGCGGCAGGTTAGCCGGGGTCACGGTGGCCTTTTTCTTTTTTACGGTTTCAACAGCGATTCGAGGAGGTCAGTATGTCGGAGATTACCAAAGAGGACGTTAAGGAATTTATCCGCAATATGTCCGTCATCGAGCTGAGCAAGCTCGTTAAGGAACTGGAAGAGGAATTCGGCGTGTCCGCCGCCGCGCCCATGGCTTTTGCAATGCCGGGAGTGGGAGGCGGGGCGGCCGAAGCAGCCCCGGTTGAGGAAAAGACCGAATTCGACGTGGTCCTTAAGGATTTTGGTGATAAGAAGATTCAGGTTATCAAGGTCGTGCGTCAACTGACGGACCTGGGACTCAAAGAAGCCAAAGATTTGGTGGAAGGGGTACCCAAGCCGGTCAAACAAGGTGTTTCCAAGCAGGATGCCGAAAAGGCGAAGGCCGATCTCGAGGCCGCCGGCGGCACCGCGGAAATCGTCTGAGCACACGCCTGAAACCAAGAATAGCTTTTGGATCGAGACCCGTCCCGCTTGGCGGGCGCGTCTCGACCTTGAGGCGAACTTCTCTCATCCTCACCAGCCCAGCTTTCAGGACCGCCACAGCACCAGAGGGAGAACATGAGTCCTTTTTCCGTGCACTCTCAGAGGCTCAGGAAGAATTTCGCACGCATACCGCAAATCGCCGGAATACCTAATCTTATTGAAATCCAAAAGCAATCGTACGACCGCTTCCTGCAAGCGGATGTGCCCCCCGAATCTCGGGAGGACGTGGGATTGCAGGCCGTGTTTCAGTCGGTCTTCCCCATAAAGGACTTCTCGGACACGGCGTCCCTCGAATTTACCAAATACACGCTGGGCGAAGAGAAGTACAACGTCGAGGAATGCTTACAGAAGGGTGTGACCTACGCCGTCCCGCTCAAGATAACCGTCCAACTGATTGTCTGGGACGTGGATCAAGAAAACAATACAAGGACCATACGGGACGTCAAGGAGCAGGAAGTCTATTTCGGCGAGATCCCGCTTATGACTGAGAATGGTACCTTCATAATAAACGGGACCGAGCGCGTCATCGTGTCCCAGTTACACCGTTCTCCGGGCATCTTTTTCGATCACGACAAGGGGAAGACGCATGCCAGCGGGAAGATCCTGTATTCCGCGCGCATAATACCTCTCCGTGGGTCCTGGATCGACTTCGAGTTCGATCCCAAGGACCGTCTCTACGTACGTATCGACAGGCGACGAAAGCTTCCCGTCACCGTGCTCCTGAAGGCCTTGGGTCACTCCAGCGAGGACATACTCAATTACTTCTATCAGAGGCAGGTCATACTAATCGAGCCGGAGGGGCTTAGGCGGAAAGTGGACCTGGGTTTGCTCGTCAATACGAACGCCACTTCGGACGTCATAGTCGCAGGCACCGATGAAATCCTTGTACGCAAGAACAAGAAAATCACCCGAGCCGCCCTGAAGCGACTCGCCGGCCGCGGCATAGCCCCCTTGCATATGAAGCCGGAAGAACTCGCCGGTAAAGTGGTGGCCCGGGACATCATAGACGAGAACACCGGTGAGGTGCTCGCCGCGTGCAACAAGGAAATCAAGCACGAGGATGTTGAGGGGTTCATCGAGACGCTTAGGAATCGCGGCGTAATGAGTTTTGAAACCCTTTTCATCGAAGAGCGCGTGGTTTCCCCGTCCATACGGGAGACGCTCCTCGAGGACAAAATTGATGACCGACCGAGCAAGGTGATCGACGATTATAGGAAGCAGTCAACGGAAGATTCCACCAGCAACGAAACTCTTAATGCGCAAATCGAGATCTACCGTAGACTTAGGCCGTCCAACCCCGCGACGGTCGATGTGGCCAACGGCTTCTTCAGCAATCTGTTTTTTAGAACGGAGTATTACGACCTTTCCAAAGTGGGACGGCTAAAGCTGAACAGGAAGCTGGCCATATCCGAGGAGGAAGCGCCCCTCGGACTGCGCACCCTGCGAAACGAAGACATAATGCTGGCGGTCAAGTATCTGGTGGAGCTCAAGGAAGGGCGACAGGGCCGTGAGATCGACGACATAGACCACATGGGCAATCGAAGGGTTCGGTCTGTCGGTGAGCTGCTGGAGAACCAGTATCGCGTGGGACTGGTAAGGATGGAGCGGGCCATAAAGGAACGAATGAGCCTTCAGGACGTGGAGACCCTCATGCCTCACGACCTGATCAACGCCAAGCCGGTAACCGCCGTGGTGAAGGAGTTCTTCGGCTCGTCCCAGCTTTCCCAATTCATGGACCAGACCAATCCGCTCAGTGAGATTACACATAAACGTAGGCTCTCGGCACTGGGACCCGGAGGCCTCACGAGGGAGCGCGCAGGATTCGAGGTACGTGACGTCCATCCTTCTCACTACGGGCGCATATGCCCGATAGAGACACCGGAAGGTCCGAACATCGGTCTGATCGTGTCGTTGTCCACCTATGCCAGGGTCAACGAATTCGGGTTCATAGAGACCCCGTACCGGCCTGTTGAAGATACCAAGGTTCTGGGTGAGATCAGGTTTCTGACCGCTCTCGACGAAGAGAGCCACATTATTGCACAAGCCAATGCCCCTCTCGACGATGAGGCAAGGCTAACGGGCGACCTGGTGGCCGTTCGGCACAAGGAGAGCGAGTTTGCCCTCGTGCCTAACGATCAGCCGGACTTGATGGACGTTTCTCCGAATCAGTTGGTTTCGGTGGCGGCCTCCCTGATTCCGTTTCTCGAGAACGACGACGCTAACCGCGCACTTATGGGTTCCAACATGCAGCGTCAGGCTGTCCCCCTTCTCACGACCGAGGCCCCGCTTGTGGGCACCGGCATGGAGAAGGTGGTGGCCACGGATTCCGGCGTAACCGTCGTGGCGCGTCGAGACGGTGTCGTGGACTCGGTGGACGCCACGCGTATCGTGGTAAAGGCCGTAGAATTCACCGAAGGGGACCTGGACCCCGGCGTCGATATATACAATTGCATCAAATACCAGCGTTCCAACCAAAACACCTGCATCAACCAGAGGCCTATCGTGAAGAGAAGCGACCGTGTCAAGAAGGGACAGGTCATCGCCGATGGGCCGGCGACGGATAAGGGCGAACTGGCCCTGGGCCGCAACGTGGTGGTCGCGTTTATGCCTTGGGGTGGTTACAATTACGAGGATTCGATTCTTGTCAGCGAAAAAGTCGTTACCGAGGACATCTTTACCTCGATTCACATTGAAGAATTTGAGGTCATGTCCCGGGACACCAAACTCGGCAAGGAAGAAATAACACGTGATATTCCGAATGTAGGTGAAGAGGCCCTGCGGAACCTCGATTCCTCGGGCGTTATTCGCATCGGCGCGGAGGTCAAGCCGGGCGACATACTGGTGGGCAAAATAACACCCAAAGGCGAAAACCAGCTCAGCCCGGAAGAAAAGCTCCTCCGAGCCATCTTCGGGGAAAAGGCCGGTGATGTTCGTGATACCGCACTCCGCGTTCCGCCTGGCGTGGAAGGGACGGTCCTAGGTGCGAGGATTTTCTCTCGTAAGGGCACCGACAAGGACAGCAGGACGATCTCCATCGAGAACGAGGAGATAGCCAAGCTGACCAAGGACCGCCAGGATGAGATGCGCATCGTTGAGGAAGGTGCCCGGGAGCGCATTCGGCCCATGATACTGGGTAAGCCGGTATCCTCGAACCTGACGGACCGCGAGACGGGTAGGGAGTACCTCAAGAAGGGAGACGCCGTCACCAACGAATTCGTGGATGTCGTACCCTTGGACCTGCTCAGGGACCTCTCTCTCAAGGCAGACCAAACCACGGAAGAGGAAGTGAGCAGGATCATCGAACGTCTCGGCGACCAAAAGCACTTTTGGAAAATGCACTACGACGAAAGGATCAACCGCCTGAAGAAGGGTGACGAGCTTCCTCCGGGCGTGATCAAGCTGGTCAAGGTGTACATTGCCATTAAGCGCAAGCTCTCCGTGGGCGACAAGATGGCCGGGCGCCACGGCAACAAGGGTGTTCTGTCCCGCATACTCCCCGTGGAGGACATGCCGTATTTTGAAGACGGCACTCCTGTGGACATAGTGCTCAATCCTCTCGGCGTGCCGTCTCGTATGAACGTGGGCCAGATCCTCGAAACCCATCTGGGATGGGCCGCCCGCGGCCTTGGTAGCGCCTTGGACCGTATGATCGCGGAAAACTACTCGACGGATAAGCTCCGAGAGAAGCTCCTCTCGATCTTCGCGACCCATGAATCCGAGCGCAAACGAGAAGCCCAGGCCATAATCGGAGATATGGACGACGACACCGTCAAGAG
>JAZDOF010001074.1:0-8785 GCA_043799015.1 Pseudomonadota bacterium
GCTTATCGGGTTCTTGATTTATTCAACGAGTTACCCGCGGCGGAGAAGCACGAAGTCGTCGTTGAGATCCTTCTTATGATCCTTGAGACTCAATATCGGATTGAGTTTCTTGTCCTGACAATTCATCTTCCAGGTCTTGAATCATAGCCCTGAGACTCTTAATAGGAAGCTTCTTGTACGTAGATTCACCTCTGCGTCGAACACTTATCACTATGACAGTCTGAAGATGCTCTTGAATTGAATACATGATGCGGTATTTTCCGTCTTCAGAGTAGACTCTGAAGACATCTTGATAACCTTCAACATGCTCATAGCCATCAGGGCGAGGGTTCTCCTCAAGATCGTCCGTACACGTCTTGAGAACCGACCGCTGAAGAGCCCGGCCGGGAAGCTTCTTGATCTCTCGTTGGGCATGAGTCAGGATGCGGGACCTGTAAGACATCAGAAATCAAAACCCAGTTCTCTCGCGAACGCCCTAGTGTCCTTGATACCGCCCGGGTTTTTCAGGGCCTCTTCTAGGGACTCCACCACTGCGCAATAATCCATGTAGTCTTCCCAAGCTTCATCGTCGTCGCGAGACGGGATAGGAATCTCAGGCTCCTCCGGTACGGGCTCCGGGATTAGGGACATGACTAGGCTCCTTTCTCAGGGAACAGATTACCACAAGTTGGTTGGTCGATGCATGGACTGCCACTCTTTTCCGGCAAAGAAGAGTCAATGCCGTGGCGGTACCCGCTGCCGTCCGCCTTCACGGGTAGTGTTCCCGGCCAATACAGGCAGGGCGAACTGTAGCCTTGGGCGTTACGAGGAGGGCTGCGGCCATGGTCTTTACCTCCTGTGAGGTAGAATAGCACGGGTTGAGCGGTTCCGCTATCGTCGCTCACCTCCTACGAACACGCTCCGGTAGCGCCGCAGCGGACCGTCGATCGGGGGACACCCCCAGTGGCTTCGTACGCCTTGCATGGGTTGCGGCCGTCTGCTACAGTCCGGGATGGGACCGACACCGTGCCGGCTGGTGTCATTTCCGCACGCCCTTGACCAGAGACCGATGCATGGCTTGTTGGGGCCAGCGGAGCGATGGACCGATGATTCTCGATGCCGATCTTGATAGAGTGGAATCCGACCGAGTGAACGAGGTGATGACATGTCACTTGCAGAAGACCGCAGCCGGCCACATCTCTTGAATGATCCCGAGTAGCGGATGGAGTTCGAACTGCTTGAGTCGGATGAAGATAGGCAGGACTTCCTCGTCGCGATGGAGGCCCCGGCGGAAGTCGAAAAGGAAGGAACCGTCCCCTGGGAGTCCCTTAAGAGGGAACTTGGGCTATAGTAATGATCCCGCGACCATACCGCGTCGAGATCTCTCCTAAAGCCGCCTGCTGTATTCGCAACCTTCCGCCGGACCATTTGCCGACGATCACCACCGGCATCAATAAGCTTGGAGGCAATCCCAGGCCCGTGGGAACCAAAGAGCCGGGATACAAGACATCGTGATGGCCGTGGCGGGAGATGCTGACCCGAAACGGATCACTCGCGTCGGTTCTGTGGCCCGTGGAGATGCCGGGAATGTGAACATTCAGCCCAGCATTCTGCTGCGCCCTCATTGAAGGAGAAATCATGGCTCCGAATCTCGATGGAATCTATGAGGAAGCCTTAGAGCTTCCGGATGAATCCAAAGCCGTTCTCGCCGAACGCCTCGTTGAGTACTTGGAAACTCACGTGGATCCGGATCTCGAAGGTGTTCGGCTCGACATCGTGAAACGTCGTAGGAACGAAATGAGAGAAGGACACGTGGCCCCCGTCGATGGTCAAGAGGCCGCCATGCGGGCGCGCGAGCGGCTTAACAAATGAATTGCGGTTTTCATCCCGATGCGCTTGATGAGTACTTGAGCGCCGTTTCCTATTATGCCGATATCAGCTCACAGTTGGCCGACTCCTTCATAGGAGCCGTGGAATCCGGGATAGCTGCAACTCCCGATTTCCGCGATTTCTACTCGATTCCCTGACCCCTCCTCCTCCAGTAATTCGGCCTACGCTTTGCGTGAGCCACAGCGACAACCCGGATGGCGTCCTTCAAATCCACATAGAAGATCACATAGGGAAAGCGCCGCACTACGTAGTGCCGAAACTCGGTTGCCTTGTATGGCGGCCCGAGTTACGGGTTCTGTTGAATCATTTCTATGGCTCGCTCGACTGCATTATGGAGGTCCATCCCCAGTCCGGGCTTTCGTCGTTCGTAGAAGGCGATCGCCTCGTCCAGTTCCCCCCTGGCCTGCTTATGGGATGATAACGGGCTTCACGAGTACTTCTCTCGCAGCTCTTTGAACACCTTGCCGGCCGGTTCGCCACTATCTCCGCCACTCCTGATATCCCCCATTCGCCGTGTCAGCTCGGCATCCCATGCAGCCTCCGCATCCGCATCCATGCTTTCATCCAAAGAGTGGATCAAGAAGTGGGCGAGTTCAGCCCGCTCCCTGGTGGAGAGCCGGGAGAGCTTGGTCATCAGTTTCTCGGTGGCTTCCGTCATGTCTTATCCTTTCCCTTTATAAAACCGTTGGGCTTTTCATGTTGAGTTCCAACCCGGACATTGCGTGAAGTGATTTACTCCCTCGTTCCCACGCGGGGGGCGAGGAAAAACCTCAAGTCCGGCGTATTTCAAATCGTCTCTTTTTCCCTGAAAGACCTGCGCCGGCGCTATCTCAATGTGGCCGACAAGGAGGTTGCCGTCAAGCAGCAGAATTGGTTGTAGTCTCCTGTGCCGGCTCAGTGTTTCAGATACCGCAGGCAAAGCCCTGGATGCCTTAGCCAAACATTACCATGAACTGGTCCGGGATAGGATCAATGCTTTGTCGGCCGATCCAAGGCCGCATGGGTGCAAGAAACTCCAAGGCCAAGCAGCCTGCCGGGTTCGGCAAGGCCCGTACAGAATCCTTTATGAAATCGATGATTCCGCGCGATTGGTCATCGTCTCCGATATAAGGGCTCGCCGAGAGGCCCACCGGTAGCCGTCCCTCACGACTAGCGGCAGGTTTCGCTCGAATATGCCACGGAAAGGGAACGACACACGCCTTGCACGGGGCAAGGCCGTCTGCTACAGTTTGGATCGTGACGGAAGCCGTGCCGGCTCGTGTTTCCGTACGTCCTTGGCCCGCGACCGGTGGTGCATGGCGCTTTGGGGTCGACTTGATGGATACGGCCCAAGACTTTTCAAGACGTTCAGTGAGGTAGACCATGAGGGACCCGATACACGTAATCCTCGAGTACAACCCCTCCCCGGAATTCAACCCGGAAGCCCCCAACACAATACTGAATCATATTGCTGTAATAAACAAGCACGGCTCGGTTCTTTGGCCCAAGGTGTCGAAGAGCGGGCGCACGGAACTCCACCGGGAGGATGTACCCCGGATCAACGAACAGATCAAGCAGGGCGGGCCTGAAACGCACTTCTACATGTATGCCCCCGAACACCGGGACTACCCGCGCACGCTTCATGTGGGGCTTCTGAAACACGTCCATTTTCCCAACGAGGTAGATAGCTTGGACGAGCGGATTCCTAAAATGTACCGAATGGATGAGGGCCCGCTCTCCGTAATGTACTATTTTGAACTCGGCGGCATAAAGGAAGTCGATCTGAGCGAACTGGACAACCTGCTAATCTATCCGCACATGACGTTCTTGGACTTGGTCAGCTTCATTTCCCCGCAGCGGGTTTTGGAGGCTGAACGGAGAGAGTTCTTCGGATGATCAGTCCGTCGGCGGGAACCAATAGGTCCTGTGCGGATCGCCGTTGGGCAGATGGGCGAGGACATTTCCGTTAGAAAGAACCACATGTCTTTCAGCCCAGGCGAGTTCGGGGCCCTGGGCACATTCCCAAAAATTCAGCCTATAGTTAGGGTTGATTCGGAACCGTGACCCACCGTCAAGCGTCCCAGCATTGACGCCCCGCCGAAATCTACGCTCAGGACTTACCTGTGTTGGCCGAAAGTTGTAAACATCACCACCAAAAGTCATGACCCCTGTCACCTTGAGCACCAATTCAGCAAATCTCCTGAAAATGTAGGAGACGTCCAATAGGTCAATATTCTCAAAGGATCGTATGAAATCAGTCCCCACGCCGAATGTAGGCAAATCCCTTTCCCATCGGCAGGGACGGCCGTGGTGTTTGAGAATAGCCCTCATCTTAAGCCCTATTGCCGATGCCACCAGAACTGAGTCGTCACTTGCCAAACCACGCTCGAACAACTGAGCTGGAAAGTCCTCGCCAAGACAGTCGAGAAAATCGTCGAACGCGGCCACCAGCCCGACGTGCGTCCAATTGCGACCACGGTATCGCACAGCTACCCGACCCGGGATATTTTGAATTCGACTTACAACGCGCCGAGGAGTAGCGAGTTCGGGGCTGGATGATCCGTATCGTGCCACACACGCCAACATCCGCTCGGTCATGCCTACTAGTTCCTGGTTATTGTGTTGCAGCACGTTATTCGGCGAACATTCACAAGGAAAAGACTGCAAGGTTCCGCCGAAAAGAAAATCCTCCAATCCTTCGGTACGCTCGGCCAAGAGCATAAATGCCAAGGACAAATCTATGTGGGACAAACGCTGAGACCGACGGGGCCTTGCCGCTCCATTTATCCTGTCGGTGAACGTCTTCGGTGGTAGGGAGCAACAGCAGTGGAGCCAATCGACCCACTCATTACGCAACACAGTGTGCAACCAATCCAGAAAGGTCACATACCATTGGGTGTTTGGGATTGAGTCTTCCGCTTCGAGCAGGTGGCCTGCCGTCAACCCCGGCTCAAGAACCAGAATCGGTTTGCTCATCCGCATTCCTCTCCCTCTTCTCCCATCCCGCCTTAAGAATCCCCGCAACGTCCCCGAGTTGCTGGTCAAAGAAGTTCTTCGGCCACTCCTCGATAGCACCGTATGGATTGATGTGAACCAGCCTGAAATGTGACCTCCCGCGTGACTTCGTGACGAAGTACACCTTCGTCATATCGGCTAGATCCGTTCCTTCACTCTCTGCGATTCGCAACCTCAAACGGTTTATCCAGTGCTCGCCGTGGGTTTCGACGATGCACTGCTTTCGGCGCAACGCCATGGAGATAAAGAAATCCGCCAGACGAGACTGGACTTTGGGGTGGAGGTGAAGCTCGGGTTGTTCGAGCAGGAGAAGCGCTCCTTTTTCTTGGAGCAAACACATTACAAGGATAGGCAATACCTGGCTCACGCCCACGCCCACCTGATTCAGATAGTAGCCCGTCATCTCGCTCGGCGAATCAGCAACATATTCGTAATCATCGGGAGATGGTAATGCCTCATCGGCATCGTCGGATGGCTCTTGTCCGGCATCGTCCGTTGAAGGCTCATCTTGTCCGTCGTCTTCTATGATCTCTTCCTCCGTGTACGCGTCCGGCTGTTCCATGAGCACCTTGAGTTCGATTCCAAGGTTTTCGATTTTGTTAACCTTGACTCCCAATGCGGCTCCCAGGTATTGCAGCCATTCATCCACCGCCTCCATAAGCGTCACATTTTCATAAAGGTCGACGGCGTGAAGGCGGTCCGTGAAACGGTCCAGAGCGTGGGGCGGAATGTAAGTGATCGACTCGCCTCCATGCCGCAAGAGCACGTATGCGGTATACTCCCCGGCAAGTCCCACATCCTTGGAATCGATGCCCCCGGATAACGGGTAGATTTGTTTTGGCGGCTCCCGCAAAGGACCAAGATAGCGTATACTATCGGCAAATTTGCTCTCAAGATGGCCGATAGCGTCGGCGAGCGTGGCCGGAAGTTTCCTGGCGTCGGGCCTGTCCCCTGCGTGCCTCCGCTTATCCTTTTGGCCATGACCCTCGGAGGATATGTCCGGAGAGCCTTCCAGGCGATCCGCTTCATCGGTCTCTGATGCGCATTTGCCCTTAACGGCCGGCTTGATAGCCGACGCGTTGCGGTTCACCGTCTCCCGCAAGCTCTGCCAATTCTCACGTCGGGAAGACTGATCCGCCGACGAATCCGAAGGTTTGCCGTAGGCGATCCATAAATTACGCAGCCATTCCCAAGGTGTAACGGGCCGTATCAGGACATCCAGAGGGGCGAAAGGGCTCAATAGATCCGGGTTAAGAACCGTTTCGGGAATGATGATATCGAACAACGGATCTGCATATTTGTAGGCTAGGCGGTCGGTTATCGCAAGGCGCGAACGAAAGGTATGCTTCAATACGGAAACCACGAATTCGGCTTCCTCCTCGGCGGAATCAAACGAAAATTCCAGGGACTCCGGCAAGATGTTCGTAAGCACGCAATCCGAAATCGTGCCTCTTTCGTGGGGTTCCAGGAGTTGGGCCGCTGCCTGCTCCGGCTGGATGGCCACCTGGAAGCCGGCGCGGACATCGTCACTCTTGCGCTGAATCTCTATTTGTGAAGCGTCTCCGTTGGCATCCGTCCTGCAATCAATACGCGCCCACTTGAGGGAAGGAAATAGATTTGAATCATGCGCGCTCTTTCCCGCACCGTCGAACTCAAAATCGCATGATATGGCCCGCTCATCCCGTCGATCATCACCATTCTGTTCGTCAGGACCGTCTAAGGTCAAAGACCAACCGATGGTAAGGCTCTTTTCTGCCGGTGGGGCCTGGGCTAGAGCCGAGGAGAGTATCTGATCGAAGCCCCCCAGCCGCACGAGGTCGTCTTGGACATGCAAAAGGCCGGGGTTCTTCCTGGAGCGCAGCGTCTGCGCCATCAAGAGGATGGACTGGATTATCGAACTCTTACCGCTGCTGTTGGGTCCCGCCAAGACCGTCAGTGGTCCAAGAACCAGACCACGGTCGCCCTGGCCCTTATCCGGGTTCCGGGGCGCCCCCTTCGGGTCGAAAGAACCGGCCTGAACCGATTTGAAATTATTCAGCCGCCAGCTTGTCAACATGAGACATCACCCATAAGCCGATATATGTTCCGTCCAGGCTTATCCGCTGTGCCCACCGGGAAATTCGTATCACATGATACTACGCAGTTGGGGGCCTTTGACAAGTTCATTTTCAGCCTCGAGGACAAAATCAAAGTGATAAGACCCGGTGCGCCATGCCCTGCTCTTCTTGGAAATCCTACCCTCGTGGCAAGTCCTGGCTCGGGTTCTTGCCGAACGGCCTTACGATCTCGACCTTCGGCCTCCAACGCCTAACGTACCCCGCCACTTCGTGCCTCCGCCCAGCTAAGAAGAAAACGTTGCCGCGCGGCAGGCTACTTGCGGCAACGTGGATCGGGGGCGCCCACTGGAAGAGCCGGGTATCCGTAAGGGGCTTGTCATCCGCGATTACAGCACAGCAAACCCATTCCGTCCGGGATGTTCGTTCAGTTGAACAAAGAACGCCACGTCTCTCCGCCGTCGAAACTGACCTGCGTGTCCCCCGGAAGCATCGCGGTCTTCATGAATGTCACCTCGACCACATCGCTTGGCCGGAATTTGCATTGCGGTGCGCTTGAGAAAGTGCCAAAGCCACGCGGGCTCCTGTGGCCGCCTGAACACCGAGGCGACCCGGAATTGAGGCGACAGAAGAGGGGCTGGTTCTCACGGTTAGCGCCTATGATGTCACTGGTTTTTGCCCGAACAATGGCCGGATTTTCATCCCGATAGCGGGTGTAATGGCGCTTGCCATGCTTTATGGCCCCTTCCTCGTTTCCGGGCCAGAAGAAAACCATTCCGTTCAAAAGCGCTACCAGGCGTCGCATGTCGCATCCCTGATCGAATTCAATGTTGCCTTCGTGTAGGGGGGCTTGATCTCGCAGCCATATTGATCGTCCGTTAACGTCTAGTCGGACGTGCGCTCTTCTCCGCTGTTCCATGAGGCCCTGTTGATTCGCCTGCGCTATGGTCTCGGACGCACTGTGCAGCCTGCGCTCGTTCCGCAGATTCTCCAAGTTATCGCAAAAAGTCAGATGATAAAGATGAGTCTTGGTGCGGTTGAAATCCTGTAATGTGAATGGCATGATGTCCTCCTTTGGAGCAAAACTCTTGTGCTCTTTTATCGTGGCATGCCCAGGGCTTGCCCGTACTGCCGCGCTTGCCCTTGCTCCTTCCAGAGTCAAAGAAATCGTCGTTCCAACTCAAACAAAGTGGCCCCTCGCATCTCTCCGGCCCGTCCGTAAAGGCCCCAGTCGGAGCCGAGCAGGGCCAACTTCTTGAACCGATACGGAAATCGGTCGTCCATGGAATAGATGGAGTCCCCGTCTCGCAAGTTGCCCACTGGTTTGGCGTTCTTGAAATGATCAGTGATGTAGTACTTGGAAACGGGGGTATCACGGAGTACGAAGTGGGGCAGACCGTGAGTGGTAAGGGGGTTGACGCACTCAGGGTTGCCGCCGAAACTGCACCCGTCGCACACACCGATGAAGGTGTCCGGCACCCAGCCCACATTGTGTTGATGAACCGCGAACCATCTCCAATCAGCGATCACGTAAAGCACCATCAAGTGCCTTTCGCGTACGGTCATCCAGTCGGGAGAATCCAGACTTTGCCATATAATATCGAATTGATAGCCTCGCCTGTTGTCCACTTTAATGCGGCCGGCGGCTTTCGTCTCGATACGGGTTCGGCCGTCGTTCAAGGTTAGTGTCGGATCGTCCCGGTCGAATGGGTCCTCCTTATCGATGTAAACAAACACGTTTGGGCTTGGTACGGCACTTACCCGCCTATGTTTGTAGACCTCCGGGTGAGTGAATGTGAACGGCATGGTATCCATTCCCGCGCAAGGATACACGGCCACGCTGACGGGCTCCGTCAGGTAGCTTTTCC
>JAZDOF010001075.1:0-2535 GCA_043799015.1 Pseudomonadota bacterium
TTTATCGAAGCGGCCGTGGAGGAATCGATCGAGGTAATTCTCGACCTCCGGGAGTCGAATCCGGATGCTTATCTGATCGTTGCCGGATGTCTACCTTTAAGGTATCAGGAGAGCCTTGCGGACCCCTTGCCCGAAGTGGACCTTTTTCTCGATCCGGCCGAGATAGACCGCCTCCCTGACCTGATTGCCGAGTCCGCCTGCCTACCGGAGCGACGGGATAAGGCCGGCTCCCGGTCGAAGGCCTCCAGCGCGAAATCCACGGATCCGGACACGGGAAAAACCTCTACGGATATCGAACGCATACCTACCACATCCGGATATGCTTACCTGCGGATAGCCGACGGTTGTTCCCGAAAGTGCCGGTACTGCACCATTCCATCCATTCGCGGCCCATTAAGGAGTTCGGACCCGCCGGCGCTCCTGCGGGAGGCCGCGGGCCTGGTCGCCCTTGGAGCACGGGAACTGGTGCTCGTGGCTCAAGACCTTACGGCCTACGGTGTGGACCAGGGTCGAAAGAGGGGTTTGACGGACCTGCTGGCCGGCCTTGAAGAGATCGACGGCCTTCATTGGATACGCTTGATGTATTTGCATCCGGACGGCATTCCCAAGGACTTGTCTCACATAGTGAATGCCGGCGGAAAGGTACTGCCGTACCTGGACATACCTTTCCAACACGTTTCCTCCAAGGTCCTCGAAGCCATGGGGAGACCATGGAAGGGGGACCGCATACGAAAACTGGTAAATAAGTTGCGTAAGAAAATCCCCGGGCTCGTGTTGCGCACGACGTTCATGGTAGGATACCCGGCCGAAGGTCGCAAGGAATACGAAGAGCTGCGGGATTTCGTTACGGAATTCGGCATTGAACGTGTGGGCGTATTCTCCTATTCCCCGGAAGAAGGGACCCCGGCCTTCGATTTGGGCGATCCGGTTCCCGAGGAGGAGAAACTCGACCGCGCGGATGAAATCAGCGCAATCCACTCGGCATTCACCGATAAACGTAATCGAAGTCTCATCAGCATTGAACAGGCCTGCCTTGTCGAGGGCGTTTCGGACGAAACCGACCTCCTTTTGCAGGGGCGGCTATGGGACCAGGCCCCGGAAGTGGATGGGATACTGTACATCACGGCGGGAAGCGCAGCCGCAGGCTCGGTTCGCAAGGTACGAATTACCGAATCCAACGGCCCCGACTTGTTCGGGGAATTGCTTGACGAATCCCCGGGATGATCCCCCGGCCGACATACGGTAACAATGATGTCTTCACGGAAAGAAGAACAGGTCTTCTGGGTTCACGAGGCCGCATACACGTACAGTCTTGAAGAACCCGAACGGTACATAGAGACGCTGTGGGTGGCTCGCGACGGTTGGGGTTACATCCGCAGGAGAGATCTCTGGTTGCGCCGTGAAGGGAACCTCGACCGGTACATCGCTCGGGGCTTCCGTGAACGACGGCCTCTCACGGACCCTGAAGTGCATATCTGCCCGGGGTGCGGCATGTACATAGGCTCCGTTCCCGGGTCCTTGACTGCAAAGCACTTTCTCGAATGCGGAGGGGACACGGTCGCTGTGCGGGCGATTGAGGAATCGCTGATTTCCGAGCAGCGAACGAAAAGATACCAGGCCAAGCTTCTCCAAGCCAAGGAACTGCTGGAGAAGGAGGCTGCGGATCAGGAACGCAAAGACCGTTTCGACAAAGCAAGGGAGGAAGCTAATTCCCGCCAACAATCCAAAGACAGGAAGAAAAAGATCAAGGACCAGGCCCGGAAGGAGCTTCGGGAGAAGTAGCGGGAGGGTGCTTCCCCTTGCCGAAGGTCCGATCCTTCCTATGGAAAAGGACAATAACAGCTCCCAGTCCGTGTTACGGTCAGGTGAAATGACTTCATGCGCCGCAGAGGAGCAATACGGATAACATATTGATATCACACAACAAGCAATGTATCCGGTTGGCTAAGTCGCGTTGTAGGGATAATGTGATTATATCAGACTGCCGAGATTGACACTTTGTGGCTTCTCTAGAACCGTACGATTAGCCAAGTTCCTGTAATCACCTACGGTTAGTAGCCTCGAGGAGTCGGCATTCGAGGTGGAGCGGTACTCCATAGCAGGTCAACCTCGCCAGGAGTGAGCCCATAAGCTTGGTTGACGAGATTGTTAAGAGCGTACTCCAGAGTGCATGCCTCCGACAGCAGGTCGACAGTGGGAGGAACTGACTTGGTATACTCATCTCGCAAAGCTCTCAAGGCGGCAGCGGTTAATGATTTTCGGCTCTTTCCCCTAAGTCGCTTGACTTCGGCAACAAATGAGTCCGAGTCAAGGCCAAAAACGGACGACAGTTTCTTGCTCGGTTTATCTATGAACTGTTCGACCCTTAACCAGTCCAGCAAAGCACTTCTTTCGCCCTGAGAAATCCTTGTAATTTCAATTAGTCTTTCTACCTTTTGTTCAGCGGCTTGCCTCCGTTCTGAATTAGGCTCGGGTACTGGAAAGCGCTTCACAAATTCCTTAATGAATCGCAGCGCTTCATCTTTCCCATGCATT